>NZ_BAAJPZ010000031.1:0-35788 GCF_057552455.1 Streptomyces sp. PKA51 | reverse complement strand
GGTTGCCCGGTCACAGATCGGGCGCCGAGGCGCTGATGTCGGCGAGCACCGAGTCCGGGTCCCGCTCGAGCGCCAGGTCGCCCAGGCTGACCACGCCCACCGGCCGGCCGTCCTCGACCACCGGCAGCCGCCGCACGGCGTACTGCCGCATGAGCCGCACGGCCCGATCGGCCGGCTCGTGCGGGCCGATGACCACCGGATCGGCCGTGCACACCGAGCCGACCGGGACGGCCAGCGGATCGGCGCCGTCGGCGACGGCACGGACGGTGATGTCCCGGTCGGTGATCATCCCCACCACGGCGTCGCCGCGGGTGACGACCACGTCGCCGATGGCCTGGTCGCGCATCAGCCGCGCGACCTCCGTCAGAGAGGCGTCCGGCCGCACCGAGGTGACACCGGGCGTCATCACGTCCTTGACCTGCCGAGCCGTGTCCTGCTGAGCCATGTCCTGCCGGGTCATGTTCCCTCACACCTTCCCGTCGGGCCGTGCGGCGCGCAGGACGCTGCGCACGGCGTCCCTGGTGCGGTCCGCCACGGCCGCCGGCGGCCCGAGGACGGCGTTCTTCACGGCCGACTCGGTGCCGGGGTGCGGACGGGTGGGGGCCACGGCCTCCGCCGCGCGCACCGCCTTGCCCAGCAGCTGCAGCGTCTCCGCGTCCGCCGCCTGCTCCAGGCGGGCGAACTCCTGCCGCTCCTCGGTGTCGGCGTGCGTGAGCACCGCCGCGCGCAGCGCGCAGAACTCCTCGACGAACTCCGCGGCGTCCGGGTCGAGGCCCTCCAGGTGCTTGAGCGTGCGCTTGGCCTCTTCCTCCTCCTTGAGCCGGTCGGCCACCAGCGGCTCGCCGCCTTCGAGGTGGCGCTCGGCGTACGGGTGGACGATCTCCTCCTCGGCCGTCTCGTGCACGGCGAGCAGGTGGACCAGGAGCCGGAAGCGGTGCCGGCGCTCCTCGCCCGTGTGGGCCAGCACCTCGTCGAACAGCTCGCGGATCCGCTCGTGCTGCCCCTTGAGCAGCTCGACCACGTCGCCCGGGCCATCCATGCGATCTCCTCCTCCACGTGTGGCGTTCCGTCGGTCCGTTGCGGCTACCCCGGCCCGCAGACGTGACACTCAGGCGCCGGACGGGCCGGACGGGCCGGACGGCAGGTCGACCACCCCCAGGGCGGACTCCGCGAAGCTGCCCAGGTACAGCCGGCCCCCGGCCTCGCACACGCTCGTCACCATGCGGTAGCCGCCCGGGCCCCGGCCGGGCCGCTGCAGGTCGCGCACCACCCGCCCGTCCGCGTCGAACGCCACGGCCCAGGCGGTGGCGCGCGGCCTCGGCGCCAGGGCCGGCGGCAGCGCCCACAGCGCCCGGCGAAGGGCCGGGTGGCTGCGGTGCAGCACGTCGAGTGCGGGGTGGCGCGGGGCGGCCATGGCCACCCAGATCAGCCCGCCGGGCCCGGTGGCGAGGTTGTCCGGTGCGCCCGGCAGGTTCTCGGCGAACACCTCGGCCGTGCCCGCCTTCGGGCCGGACAGCCACAGCCGCATGAGCCGGTACGCGCCGGTCTCGGCGACGACGAGGAACGAGCCGTCCGCCGCCAGGGCCACCCCGTTGGCGAAGTGCAGACCGTCCAGCACCACCTCCGCACGTCCCCGGCCGGGCTCGTGACGGATCAGCCGGCCGGTGCCCGAGTGCTCCAGGAGGTCGCCCGCCCAGTGCTCCAGCGGGAAGCGGCCGCTGGCGTCGGTGAGGTACAGCGCGCCGTCCGGCGCCGCGACGACATTGCTGCACACGCCCAGCCGGCGCCCACCGGCCTCCCGCAGCACCGTCTCCCATCGTCCGCTCGCCGCGTCCACGCGCAGCAGCCCGCGCTCGGCGTCGCACACCAGGAGCCCGCCGTCCGGCAGCGGGCACAGCCCCAGCGGCCGGCCCCCGGTGTCGGCGACCGTGCGCACCCGGCCACCGGCGGGGTCCACGCTCAGCACCCGGCCGTCCGCCACGCCGGTCAGCAGCAGGCCGTCGGCGCCGACCCGTACGTCCTCCGGGCCTGCGGCGGGCAGCGGCAGCCGGCGCATGGGCGGCATCGGCGGGCGGCTGTAGCGGGCCCGGGCCCGGGCGGGGCGCCGCGGTGGGTGCCAGACAACGGGACGGAGGGCGGGTTTGCGCTCGGGCATGACGGCAGCCTTTCGGTACGGGTCGGTAAGCCGGGCTACCCGGGCCGCCCCCGCGGAAACCGACACAACGTGTCGGAAGCCTCACACCTCGTGATGACCGGCGGCGCCTCGGTGTGAGCCGGAACACCGCCGGCCCGGGAAGGGCGGGACGGGGGTGACCGACGGCACAGCCGGCGAACTTCCCCCGCCGGGGAAGCGCTTGTGACGATGGCGGGGACGCCGATTGCGGCGCCCGCAGGGAAGCGGTGCGCGACGGTGTCGTTCCGGCCCCCGCCCGACGGTGTACCGCCCGGCGGGGTTTTCGACGCCCGCCGCCCCGCGCCACCGGGCGCGGAGCACTGCCGGCCCGCCGTGCCCGACGACCCTGGACAGGATCCTTGCGCCCTTCGTCTGCCGATCTGCCCGTCACCGCCGTGGACAGCCCCGTGGCGGCCCCCGCCCCCGCCGCGCGGACGATGCGGACCCTGCTCGGGCGCCGCACACGGGCCGCCGCGGGCCGCGACGGCAACCGCTCCCCCTGGCGCTGCCTGCGCAGCCGCAGCATGCGCTGGTGGTCCGTCGCGAACCTGGTCTCCAACCTGGGTACGTGGATGCAGCTGACCGTGCAGAACCTGCTCGTGCTGCAGCTCACCGGCTCCGCCGCCGCCACCGGTCTGTCGCTGTCCGTCCAGGCCGCCCCCGGCCTGCTCTTCGGCCTCCTCGGCGGCGCGGTCGTCGACCGCCTGCCGCGCAAGCTCACCGCCGCCGTCAGCCAGGCCCTGCTGGCCCTCGTGGCGTTCGCCACGGCCGCCCTGGTCGCCTGCGGCGCGCTCAGCGTGCCCGTCCTGATGGTCCTGGCGGGCATCACCGGCCTCATCGCCACCGTCGACGGCCCGGCCACCGCCCTGCTCGGCAACGACCTGGTGCCCGAGGAGGACGTCCCCTCGGCCATCGCGCTCGGCTCCGTCGTGCACAGTGCCGGCCGCCTGGCCGGCACCGCCCTGGCGGCGGTGGGCATCGCCGCCATCGGCACCGCCGGCGCCTACGCCGTCAACGGCCTGTCCTTCCTCTTCGTCACCGCGGTCATCCCCTTCCTGCGCCTGACCGAGCAGGCCAAGGCCACCGCCCGCGCCGAGGCCGCCCGCCCGCGCGGCCGCGGCGCGCCCAAGGAGCGCGGCGGCCTCGCCTTCTTCCTCGGCCGGCGCAGCCTCCTCGCCCTCGCCGTGATCGCCGCGATCAGTGCCGTCCTGGGCCGCAACTACCAGCTCACCCTGGCCACCCTGGTCACCGGCCCGCTGCACGGCGGTCCCGGCGCCTACGGCCTGGTCTCCACCCTGCTGGCCGTCGGCGGCATCGCCGGCGCCGTGGTGGCCGGCCGGATGCGCAGGCCCACCGTCCGCCTGGTCGCCCTGCTCGCCGCCGCCGGCGGTCTGCTGCAGATCGCCGCCGGCCTGAGCCCCGTCCTGATGCTGCTGCTGGTGATGGTCGTGCCGATGGCGATCGTGGAGTCCGTGGCCGACACCGCCACGACGACCGTGCTGCAGACCGACCCGCCCGCCCACATGCGCGGCCGCGTCCTCGGCGTCTGGCGCAGCCTCAGCACCAGCTGGGGCCTGGCCGGCCCGCCGCTGCTGGGCCTGCTGGTCCAGGGCGTCGGCGAGCGCGGCGCCCTGGTCGCCGGCGGCCTGG
The DNA here is from genome assembly GCF_057552455.1 of Streptomyces sp. PKA51. Classification (NCBI taxonomy): domain Bacteria; kingdom Bacillati; phylum Actinomycetota; class Actinomycetes; order Kitasatosporales; family Streptomycetaceae; genus Streptomyces; species Streptomyces sp. PKA51. The sequence goes on along the minus strand of NZ_BAAJPZ010000031.1, from coordinate 31,965 downwards.
TGATCGCGGCCGTCATCGGTGCGGGTGCCCTCGCCCGGCGCCGCCGCGGCACGGCGCCCCGCCCGGCACCGGTGCCGGCCCCCGAGGCCGCCTTCCAGACCGCGGCCTGATCACAAGAAGCCCGGTCACAAGAAGCCTGAGCACAAGAAGAAACGCAGAACGAAAAACGCCTGTGGCCGCCCTTCCGGGCGGCCACAGGCGTTCGCTGTGGAGCTAAGGAGAATTGAACTCCTGACCTCCTGCATGCCATGCAGGCGCTCTACCAACTGAGCTATAGCCCCGTGTTCCGTTGTTTCCGCCCCCTGTCCGGCGGCGGTGATCACACATTACCTCGCCCGGTCACCCGAACGCCAATCCGCCGTTCACACCACCAGCGCCCACACCACGATCACCAGGATCAGCAGCACCACCAGCGTGCCCAGCAGCCGCAGCGGACCCCGCGCCCAGCGCGGCGTGCCGCCCTCGTGCCTCGGCAGCGGCCGCCGCGGGCCCGTCACCGCTGCCTCCGCCGCGGCGCCGCGCCCCGCGCGGCACCGACGCTGTCCGCCGCCCGGGAGGCCAGCAGCGTGCTGGAGCGCCCGTCGAGGTAGGGCAGCAGCACCGTCTGCCCGCCCCACGCCGCCAGCTGCGCCGCCTCCGGCAGCTGGCCCACCGCGTAGTCGCCGCCCTTGACCCACAGATGCGGCCGCAGCCGGCCCAGCAGCTGCTCGGGGGTGTCCTCGTCGAAGACGGCCACCGCGTCCACGCACTGCAGGGCCTGCAGCACCCGCACCCGGTCCGCGAGCGGGTTGATCGGCCGGCCCGGGCCCTTGCGGCGGCGCACCGAGGCGTCGGAGTTCAGGCACACGATCAGGCAGTCGCCGATGCCGCGCGCCTGCTGCAGCAGGCTCACATGCCCGGCGTGCAGCAGATCGAAGCAGCCACCCGCCGCCACCACCGTGCCGCCCGCCGCCCGCACCCGCTGCGCCAGGCGCAGGGCGTCGCCCTCGGGGGCGCCGGCGGGCGCGGCGGCAGGGGAGGGGCCGGTGGTGGCCGTGCGGGCACCGCCCTCGGCGACGTACCGCGTGGCCGCCGCCACGGCCGCCTGCACCGCCTCCGCCGGCAGCGCCCCGTCGCCGAGCAGCCCGGCCGCGGTCGCGGCGAAGCAGTCCCCGGCGCCGCAGGCGTCGCCGCTGTGCCGGGCCGCGGCCGGTACCAGCAGGGGGCCGTCGCCCTGGGACAGCAGTGCGCCGTGCGCCCCCAGCGTCACCACGACGCACACCGCCCGCCAGCGCCGTACGAGTTCGGCCGCCGTGCGGGCCACCGCGCTCAGATCCGCGCCGTCGTCCCCGGTGGCGCCGGCGAAGCGGCGGGCCTCCTCGCCGGTGGGCGTGACCAGCCGCGCCCCGGGCACCGGCGGCGCCCCGCGCGGGTGGGGGTCCCACACCAGGGCGGTGCCGCGGGCCCGTTCGGCCAGCTCGTGGCGCAGCACATCGGCGGTGCCCCGGGCGTAGTCGGCGACGAGCACGGCCGGGGCCTCGGCAAGGGCCCGGCGCACCCGGTCGGTGACGCCGGCGGCCCGCCCGGTGCCCCGGTCCAGGCGGACCACGGGCCGGCCCCCGGCCATCACCCGGGTCTTCTCCGCCAGCGGGCCGTCCAGCGGCAGCGGCAGCAGCGTCACCCACGGCTCCAGCAGGGCCCGCACCCGCCGGCTGGCCTCGTCCGTGCCCAGCGGCGCGGCCAGCGTCACCGGGCGCCCGGACCGCGCGGCGAGATAGGCGGCCAGCCCCGCGCCGCCCGGGCGCAGGTGTTCCTCGCAGCCGTCGAGGACGGGTACGGGCGCGTCGGGCGCGAGCCGCTCGGCGGTGCCCGTCAGGTCCCGGTCGAGCAGTACGTCGCCGACGACCAGCAGGGGTGTCCCGGTGCTCATGCGCATGACCTCCTCGCCTCGGGCCCGCCGGTGCCCAGGGCCGCGTCGAACGCGGCGCACATCATGTGCACGGCCACCAGGTGCAGCTCCTGGACGGTCGCGGTGCTGTCCGCCCGCACGCACAGCGCCTCGTCGGCGGCCTCGGCCAGCGGATTGGGCGCGGGACCGGTCAGGGCCCACACGCGGGCGGCCGCCTGGTGGCCGGCCGCCGCGGCGGTCAGCAGGTTGCGGCTCGCGCCACTGGTGGACAGCAGGATCAGCACGTCCCCCGGGCGGGCGTGGGCGCGCACCTGACGGGCGAACAGCTCGTCGGCGCCGTAGTCGTTGACGATGGCCGTGCAGCTGGAGGTGTCGGCGTGCAGGGCGATCGCCGAGAACGGCGCCCGGTCGTCGCGGTAGCGGCCGACCAGCTCGGCCGTCAGGTGCTGCGCCTGGGCCGCGCTGCCGCCGTTGCCGGCGGCCAGCAGCCGCCCGCCGGCGGACAGGGTGGCCGCAAGGCGCGTGCCCCAGCCGCGGGCGACGTCCGCCCGGTCCCGGCGGAACTCCTCCAGTGCGGCCAGCAGCCGGCCGCAGTGGTCGCCGTCCGCCGCCGTGGCGAGGCCGGTGGTACGGGTGACGGTCATCGCGGTGCTCCTGACGGTACGGGGACGGGGGTGGCGACCCGGGCGTAGACGCGCTCCACCCCGTCGGCCACCCGCTCCCAGGTGAACCGGTCCACGGCGCGGAAGCGCCCGGCCCGGCCGTAGGACCTCAGCAGCCCGGGGGAGGCGAGCAGGGTGCGCACCGCCTCGGCGAGCGCGCTCGCATCGCCCGGCGGCACCAGCAGGCCCGTCTCCCCGTCGGCCACGCTGTCCAGGTGCCCGCCCACGGCGGTGGCCACCACGGGCACGCCGCAGGCCATCGCCTCCAACGGCACGATGCCGAACGGCTCGTACGTCGGGGTGCACAGCACCAGGTCGGCGCTGCGGATCAGGGCGGGCACCTCCTCGTGCGGCACGGCCCCGAGCAGCACCAGCCGGTCGGCCACCCGCAGCCTGCGGGCGAGGGTGAGCAGCCGTGCGGCCTCCGGGTCCTTCAGCAGCCCGTCGGCCGGCGGGCCGCCGGCCACCAGCAGTTCGGTCTCCGGCAGCCGGGTCAGGGCCCGCACCGCCAGGTCGAACCCCTTGCGCGGCACCAGCCGGCCGACGGCCAGCAGCCGGTGCCGCTCCCGGCGCCCCGGTTCGAGGGCGATGCGGCCCCGCGAGGAGAAGTGGGCGGTGTCCACCCCGCACGGCACCACCGAGCACCGGTCGGGGCCCACCCCCATCAGGCCGAGCTCGCGGACCTCGTCGGTGCAGGTGGCCAGGATCCGCGCGCAGCCGTTGGCGATCTCCCGCTCGGCGGCCGCCCGTTCGGCGGGGCTGGTGTCGGCCGCCCCCTGGTGGCGCCGCTTGACCGTGCCCAGCGCGTGGTACGTCTGCACCACCGGCACCCCGGCCGCCCGGGCGGCCGGCAGTGCGGCCAGGCCCGACATCCAAAAGTGCGCGTGGACCACGTCCGGCCGCCGCCGGCGCCAGGCCCGCTCCAGCCGGGCGGCCAGGTCGGGGACGTAGGCGTAGATGTCGTCCTTGGGTATCGGACGCGCCGGGCCGGCCCGTACGTGCTCGACGACCGCGCCCGAGGGCAGCGGCACCCGGTCCGGCAGGCCGGGGTCGTCCCGGCGGGTGTACACGCTCACCTCGTGGCCGCGGGAGGCCAGCAGCTCGGCGAGCCGGGCCACATAGACGTTCTGGCCGCCCGCGTCCGGGCCGCCCAGGGCGGCGAGCGGACTGGCGTGTTCGGACACCATGGCGATCCTCATCGGGTGACCTCCTTGATCAGCCGCTCCCAGTCGTCGAGGAACCTCGGCAGGCCGTAGCGGGCGAGCGCCGCCGCCCGCGCGGCCGCGCCGGTCTGCCGGGCCCGTTCGGGCTCGGCCATGAAGCCGCGCACGGCGTCGTGCAGCACCTCCGGCCGGTTGGAGACCACGCCGGCGCGCGCGGGCACGGCCTCGGTCGCCTCCGTCGTGGCCAGGGCCACCACCGGCATGCCCATGTGCATGGCCTCCAGCAGCGACAGCCCCAGCGACGTCCAGCGCACCGGGTGCAGGTACACCCGCCGCTCGGCCATCTCCCGGTGCAGGTCGCGCTGGACGAGCTCCCGGCCGGTGCAGCGCTCCGCGGCCACGCCCAGCTCGGCCGCGATGCCCTCGGTGCCCATGCCGAAGACGTCCAGCGGCGCGGCCTCGCAGAAGTACGGCAGCAGGTCGGTGCCCGTCCAGCGGCCGCGCCGCAGCGGCTCGTTGACCACCACCGCCGCCCGCCGCAGCCGGCCGGTCCACAGCGGGCCCGGGTCGACGACGCCGTGCTCGATGACCGTGGTGGGCCGCGCGCCGCAGTCCCACATCAGCCGGTTGAAGTGGGTGACGTGCACCACCGTCAGGCCCCGCGCGTCCGCCGCCGGATGCCGCGTCGCCGGCGCCGGCCCGTCGGGCGCGTTGTGCTCCAGATAGACCGCGGGCACCTCGATGCCCGGCCGCCGGCCCAGCCAGCGCGCGGCCAGCTCCGCCTCGTGCGGCCGCTGCAGCACCACCAGGTCCACCTCGGCCTCCCGCAGCTGCGCGGGCGTGAGCTCCACGACCGACTCCGGCCAGTCGAAGGTGCGGGCCCGGCCCAGCCCGTCCGGGCCCCGGTCGGGCGTCACCGGCACCAGATAGGTGTGGGGCCCCTGGACGAACGCCGTCGTCCACGAACCGTGCACGTGCCACAGCAGGATCCTCATGACGTCCGCTCCAGATCGCTCTCCAGACCGGGCGGGCGCCCGGTCAGCTTCTCCACGGCGGCCAGCACGTCCTCGGCCCGCACCCCGCTCAGGCAGGGGTGCCCGGCCACCGGGCACACCCGGGCGCGGCTGTCCGCGCACGGCGCCCGCTCGTCGCCCAGCAGCACGTGCGGCACGCCGTACGGCGCCCACCGCTCGGCCGGCACCACCGGCGCGAACAGCGACACCACCGGCGTGCCCACGGCCGCGGCCAGGTGGGCCGGCCCGGTGTTGCCGACCACGACGGCGGCCGCGCCCGCCAGCACCCCGGCGAGCTCGGCGGGCCCCGTGCACCCGCCCAGGTCCACCGCGAGCCCGCGGGAGACGGCCGCCGTCAGTTCCCGCTCCCCGCGGCCGCCGGTGACCACCACCCGGTAGCCGGCGCGCACCAGCAGCCGTACCGCCGCCGCGCACCGCTCCCGGCCCCACTGCCGGGCCGGCACCGCGGCGCCGGGGTGCACCACCACGTAGCCGGGCTCGCCCGTCAGCTCCACCGGCACGGTCACCGGGCGCACCGCGAGCCGGCCGTCGTCGCCCTCCGGCAGGCAGAACCCCGCGGCCTGCGCCAGGTCCAGGGCCGCGCGCACCTCGTGCCGGTGCGGTGCCCGGCGGTGGCGCACGTCCAGCAGGGCGCCGGGGTAGTCCTCGCAGTCCGCCGCCAGGTGCCGCACGCCGGCCATGCGCAGCAGCAGGGCCGCCGGCAGCGGGCTCTGGTGGAAGGAGGTGAGCACCAGGCCCGCGTCGGCGGGCTGCGCGGCCAGGCGGTCGACGAGGTCCAGCACCCCGGCCCGGTCCACGTCCGGGGGATCGAAGCCCACCCAGGGCGCGTCCCACACCACCACCTCGTCGACCCCCGGCAGCATCCGCGCCGCCGGGGCGCCCAGCGGCCCGCACAGCAGCGTGGTGTGCGCCGCCCGCGCGGCCACCGCCCGCACCGCGGGTCCGGCCAGGAGCACGTCGCCGAAGCTGTCCAGTCGCACCACCAGCGCCCTCACCGCGACCCCCCTCCCGCCGCGCCGGGCACCGCCGGGGCGCCCGCAAGCAGACCGCGCACCGCCGCGAGGAGGTCCGGGGCCCGGCAGGGGGCGGCGCGCACCTCCTCCGGCCGCGTCACCGGCGTCGGCACCAGCACCCCGGCGGCGCCCGCGGCCGCGGCCGCCGCCATGTCGCTGCCGATGTCGCCGACGAGCACGCACCGGTCGGGCGGCACGCCGAGCTTGCGGGCGGCGGCCAGCAGCAGGCCCGGGGCGGGCTTGCGGCAGGCGCAGCCGTCCTGCGGCCCGTGCGGGCACACCGCCCACACGTCGAACGGGCCCAGCAGCCGCTCGATGCGCTGGTTGACCCGGTGCACCTGGGCCATCGTCAGCAGCCCGCGGGCCACCCCCGACTGATTGGTGACCACGCCGGTGCGCACCCCGTGCCGGCGCAGCAGCACCAGGGCGGAGCGGGCCCCCGGCCGCGGGACGACACGCGACGGTTCGCCGTTGTAGGGCACGTCCTCCACCAGCGTGCCGTCCCGGTCGAACAGCACGGCGGCGGGCATGCGGCCGTCCGTCATGACACCCTCCCCCTGCGCGACACCTGCCGCACCGTCACCGGCACGACCACGGGATCCACCGGCACCGCCGGCAGCGGGCGGGCGCCGCGGTGGCGCACCGTGCCGCGCAGCCGGTGCCACACGGCCAGCGGCGGGATCGCCACGCTGGTCACCGCCATGGCCGCGACCTCCGCGGGCGTGCGGGGACCCGGTGCGATACGGGCCCGGGCGAACTCCGCCGTGCCCAGCGCCCACACCAGCGCCGCCGCGGCGCCGGCCCGCCGGTGGCCGCTCGCGGCCAGCACCGCTGCCGCGGCCGCGGCCCCGGTGACCGCCGCGTGCCGGCGCAGCCGCCCGCGCGGCGCCCCGGCCCGCTCCCACCAGGCGCGCCCGTGCAGCCGCAGCATCAGCGCGTCGTCGGCGTTGCCGGCCTGCTGCCGCAGCGAGACCCAGGGGCCCGCGGGCCGTACCGGATGCCGCGTCAGACGCACGCCCCGCTCCAGCAGCCAGCCGGCGGCCAGCACCCGCAGGGCGAGGTCCGCGTCCTCCCGGAAGGCCCGCGGGAAACGCTCGTCGAAGCCGCCCACCGCGCTCAGCACGCGGCGGCGGTAGGCCATGTCGGCGGTCGCCCAGCGGGCCCCGGCCAGCCCCGCCGTGCAGCGCTCCCAGTCGGTCGGCGCCCGGCCGGCGGGCAGCGGCACCTCGATGACGCCCTGCACCCCGCCCACCCCGGGCGCCGCGCAGTCCAGGTCGGCGGCGAGCGCGAACGCCCAGTCGGGCCCGACCCGCACGTCGTCGTCGAGGAAGACCACCCAGGGGCAGGTCGCCGTCCGCCAGCCGGCGTTGCGGGCCGCCGCCGGCCCGCGGCCGCCGCTGGCGACCGTGCGGGCGAGCGGCCGCAGGGCGCCGAGCGCCTCCAGCGGCAGCGGCGCACGGCGGTGCCGGGCACCGGGCCGGTCGTCGACGACGACGATCTCCCCGGGCGGCGGCCCGGCGGCCGCGGCCAGCGCCGCCAGGCAGTCGGCCAGGCACGGCCGGCCCACGGTGGGGATCACCACCGTGTACCGGCAGGGGCGCGGCGTGCTCATGCCGCCCCCTCGCCGCCGGCGTACGCCCGGGGCCGGCGCACCGCGAACGGGCCGATCGCCAGCAGGTCCACGGGCGCGGAACCGAAGCACTCCAGGGCGTCGCGCGGGTCGTCGACCATGGGCCGGCCCGCGGTGTTCAGGCTGGTGTTGACGACCACCGGCAGCCCGGTGCGGCGCTCGAAGGCGGCCAGCATCCGGGCCACCAGCGGCTCGCGCGCCGGGTCCACGGTCTGGATGCGGGCCGTGCCGTCCACGTGCACCACGGCCGGGATGCGCTCGCGCCAGGTCCGGGCCACGCCGTGCACGAAGAGCATGTACGGGCTGGGCAGCGGCCCCTCGAAGATCTCCGCGGCGCGGTCGGCCAGCACCATCGGCGCCACCGGGCGGAACTCCTCGCGTCCCTTGACGTGGTTGAGCCGCTCCAGGTTCTCCGCCCGCCCGGGGTGGGCCAGCAGCGAGCGATGGCCCAGCGCCCTCGGGCCGTACTCGCTGCGGCCCTGGAACCATGCCACGACGCCGTCGCGGGCCAGTTCCTCGGCCACCGCCTCGGCGATGTCGGCCGGCCGCTCGTAGGGCACGCGCGCGGTCTCCAGCCAGGCGCGCAGCTCCTCCTCCGGCCATGCGCGGCCCAGGTCGGCGCCCTCCATCGGCGCCGCAGGCCGCCCGGCGTCGGCCGCCAGCTGCAGGGCCGCGCCCAGCGCCGTGCCGGCGTCGCCGGCCGCCGGCTGCACCCACACCCGGCGGAAGGGGCCCTCCACGGCGATGCGCGAGTTGGCCACGCAGTTCAGCGCCACGCCGCCCGCCATCGCCAGCGTCTCGGCCCGGGTGCGCGCATGCAGCCAGCGGGCCAGGTCCAGCAGCAGCTCCTCCAGGCACGCCTGGGTGCTCGACGCCAGGTCGGCGTGGTCCTGCGTCCACTCCCGGCCCGCCTCGCGCGGCTCGGTCAGCGCCGCCCACGGCACCCCGTGGGCGTGGAAGCCGCCGTCGCCGGTGGCGTAGAGGTGCTTGCGCAGCTCGGTCAGGAAGCGGGGCTTGCCGTACGCCGCCAGCGCCATCACCTTGTACTCGTCGCTGCTGCGCAGGAAGCCCAGGTGCTCGGTCAGCTCCTCGTACACCAGCCCCAGGGACTGCGGCAGCCGCTGGGCGGAGAGAACCTCCAGCGAGCCGCCGGTGTAGCGGCCGGCCAGGTGCGAGGCGCACTCGCCGCGCCCGTCGAGCACGAGCACTGCGCTGTCGGGGTGCGGGGCCGCGAGCCCCGCCGAGGCGGCGTGCGCCACGTGGTGGGCCACGAAGCGCACCCGCTCGGGGTCCAGGCCCGGCAGAGCCTCGGCCAGGAAGCCGGGCGCCTCGCGGGCGTAGGTCTGCCGGATCGGGTCCCACGGGTCGTCCAGCCCCATCTCGACGGCGGGCATGGCGAGGGCGGGGTCGTAGGAGTACGCGACGGCGTCCAGGTCGCCCGGGCGCAGCCCGGCGTGCTCCAGGCACCAGCGGGCGGAGAGCACCGGCAGTTCCCAGGCCGCGAACGGCACGGGGCGCTTGCCGTGCTTGCGCCGGGAGAAGCGTTCCTCCTCCGCGGCGGCCACGATCCGCCCGTCGACGACCAGGGCCGCTGCCGGGTCGTGGAAGAGGGCGTTGATTCCGAGGATGCGCATGCCGTGCTCCGTACGTCGTCGTTGGGCGCCTTGCGCGCGCGGTCAGTCGGGGGCGGAGCGGGCGAACCACTCCACGGTCCGTTTCAGGCCCTCGGCGCACTCCACGCGGGGCGCCCAGCCCAGCTGCCGGCGGGCCGCGGTGGTGTCCGGGCGGCGCTTGTCGGGGTCGTCCGCGGGCCGCTCGACGAAGCGGACGGTCGAGGCCGAGCCGGTCAGGTCCACGATGCGCCGGGCCAGTTCGAGCACGGTGCTCTCGTGCGTGCCGCCGATGTTGATCGGGCCGGGCCGGCCGCTGGCGGCCAGCGCCACGATGCCGTCCACGGTGTCGTCGACGTACGTCAGCGACCGCGTCTGGCTGCCGTCGCCCGCCACCGTCAGCGGCTCGCCGGCCAGCGCCTGGCGGATGAAGGTGGGCACGGCGCGGCCGTCGCCGGCGCGCATGCGCGGCCCGTAGGTGTTGAAGATGCGCACGATGGCCGTGTCGGTGCCGTACGTGCGCCGGTAGGCGGTCACCAGCGCCTCGGCGTAGCGCTTGGACTCGTCGTAGACGCTGCGCGGGCCGATGGGGTTGACGTTGCCCCAGTACTGCTCGCGCTGGGGGTGCTCCAGAGGGTCGCCGTAGACCTCGGAGGTGGAGGCCAGCAGGAAGCGGGCGTCGTCGCGGCGGGCGAGTTCGAGCGCGTTGCGGGTGCCGGTGCTGCCGGCCTCCAGCGTCTGCAGGGGCAGCCGCAGATAGTCGGCGGGGGAGGCCGGGCAGGCCAGGTGCATCACCAGGTCCACCCGGCCGGTCACGGCGTCCAGGCTGCCGGGCGCGCAGACGTCGGTGGCCAGGAAGCGGAAGCGTTCGTTGTCCTGCAGGTGCGCGACGTTGGCGCGGGAGCCGGTGACCAGGTTGTCGGCGCACCACACCTCGCAGCCCTCGGCCAGCAGCCGTTCGCACACGTGCGACCCGACGAAGCCGGCCCCACCGGTGATCACTGCTCGGTTCCAGCGTCGTTCGTTCATGATCGCACTCCTTCGCGCACGACCGCCGGGAGACCGGCGGGGGTACGGGCCCGGACGGGGCCCGCGCAGGCGACGGCCGCACCGACCGGGCCGGGCTGCGGACCTGCTCGTCGAGGTGGAGTTGAGGGGCGCCGCCGCAGACGGGGGCGGGCCGGCCGGGCGGCGGGAGGACCGCGGGCCCGGCGGTGGCCGGGAGCCCGAAGGGGGGTTCGCTCCCGTGACCACACGTAGCCGAAACGACTCGAACAGCAGCGTCGCACAGACCGCACACATCCTCCACTCGAAGCGGTCCGGGCGGGGCACGCTCGGGGGGCGGGCGGTTTCGGCTTGCCCGCCCGGGGCACGCGGGTGAGCCTGAGGAGGATGCGGCGACGCCGTGCCGGCGCCGGCCTCCGACGAGAACCCCAGTGCGGAAGGAAGTGCACGCGTGTCCGCTCACCAGGAGTCAGCCCCCGGCGCCCCGCGGGACGCCAAGGACGAACAGCTGGCGCAGTTCCGCGCAGCTCCCGCGCACGAGGCGCTCACCACCGCCCAGGGCGTACGGGTCGACGACACCGACAACGCACTGCGCGCCGGAACCCGTGGCCCCACCCTGCTGGAGGACTTCCACAACCGCGAGAAGATCACCCACTTCGACCACGAGCGCATCCCCGAGCGCGTGGTGCACGCCCGCGGCGCGGGCGCCTACGGCTACTTCGAGCCCTACGAGTCGCTCGCCGAGTACACCTGCGCCGACTTCCTCGCCGAGGCCGGCCGCCGTACCCCGGTCTTCGTCCGCTTCTCCACCGTGCAGGGCCCGCGCGGCTCGGCCGACACGGTGCGCGACGTGCGCGGCTTCGCCACCAAGTTCTACACGCGCGAGGGCAATTACGACCTCGTCGGCAACAACATGCCGGTCTTCTTCATCCAGGACGCCATCAAGTTCCCCGACTTCGTCCACGCGGTGAAGATGGAACCGCACAACGAGATGCCCACCGGCGCCTCCGCCCACGACACCTTCTGGGACTTCTGCTCCCTGCAGCCGGAGTCCACCCACATGCTGATGTGGCTGATGTCCGACCGGGCCATCCCGCGCAGCTTCCGGATGATGCAGGGCTTCGGCGTGCACACCTTCCGCTTCGTCACCGCCGACGGGCGCGGCACGTTCGTGAAGTTCCACTGGAAGCCCCGGCTCGGGGTCAACTCGCTGGTCTGGGACGAGGCGCAGATCGCCGCCGGCCGCGACCCCGACTTCAACCGCCGGGACCTGTGGGAGGCCATCGAGTCGGGCCAGTACCCCGAGTGGGAGCTGGGCGTCCAGCTCGTGCCGGAGAACGACGAGTTCGCCTTCGACTTCGACCTCCTGGACGCCACGAAGATCATCCCCGAGGAGCAGGTGCCCGTGCGGCCCATCGGCCGGATGGTCCTGGACCGCAACCCGCAGAACTTCTTCGCCGAGACCGAGCAGGTCGCCTTCCACACCGCCAACGTCGTGCCCGGCATCGACTTCACCAACGACCCGCTGCTGCAGGGGCGCAACTTCTCCTACCTCGACACCCAGCTCATCCGCCTGGGCGGCCCCAACTTCAGCCAGCTCCCCGTCAACCGGCCGATCGCCGACGTCCACCACAACCACCGCGACGGCTTCGGGCAGCAGGTCATCCACCCCGGCACCAACTACTTCCCCAACTCCCTGGGCGGCGGCTGCCCCGCCCACGCCGGTTCCGGCGGCGGGCCCGGCGTCTTCCGCCACTACGCCCAGCGCGTCGACGGCGAGAAGATCCGGGTGCGCAGCGAGAGCTTCCAGGACCACTACAGCCAGGCCGCACTGTTCTGGAACAGCATGTCCGACTGGGAGAAGCGGCACATCGTCGAGGCGTTCCGCTTCGAGCTGGGCAAGGTCGACTCCGTACAGGTGCGCGAACGCATGGTCGGCAACCTCGCCCATGTCAACGGCGACCTCGCGGCCGGCGTCGCCGACGGCCTGGGCCTGCCCGCCCCCGACCCCGTGCCCGGCCTCCCCGTCACCGCCTCGCCCGCCCTCAGCCAGGAGAACCTGCGCAGCAGCGCCGGCATCCGCACCCGCAAGGTCGCCGTCCTGGCCGCCGACGGCACCGACGCCGCCCAGGTGACCGCCGTGCGCGCACGCCTGACCGCGGCCGGGGCGATCGTCGAGGTGCTCGCCGCCAAGGACGGCAGCGTCCGCGGCACCGACAACGACACCCTCGAGGTCGACCGGGCCCTGCCCACCATGGCGTCCGTGCTGTACGACGCGGTGGTCGTCGCCGACGGCAAGGAAGCCGTCGGCGCGCTGGCCGCCGACCCCGCGGCGGTGCGGTTCGTGGAGGAGGCGTACCGCCACGGCAAGCCGCTGGCCGTGCTCGGCGAGGGCACCCGGCTGCTGAGCGAGGCCAAGCTGCCCGAGGCCGTCTTCCTGGGCTCCTCCGCCCCCGACCACGGCGTCATCACCAGCAACGGCAGCGCGTCCGCCGAGGACGTCGCCGACGCCCTGGCCGCCGCCCTCGAACAGCACCGCTTCCCCCACCGCCCGGGCCTGCTGAACTGACGGGCCCATGAGCGATCGCGAGACGGTACGGGCGCTGCTGCAGCGGCACGGGCGCACCTACGCCGAGGAGGCCGGCATCCGGCTGCGGGACACCCCGCAGCCGCTGTACCGGCTGCTGGTCCTGGCCGACCTGCTCAGCGCCCGCATCCGCGCCTCCGTCGCCGTCGACGCGGCCCGCTGCCTGTTCGAGGCGGGCATGAAGGACGCGCGCAGCATGGCGCAGGCCACCTGGCAGCAGCGCGTCGACGCCCTGGGCCGCGGTGGCTACCGCCGCTACGACGAGCGCACCGCCACCCAGCTGGGCGACGGCGCCGAGCTGCTGCTGGAGCGGTACGGCGGCGACGTGCGCGGCATGCGCGAGGAGGCCGGCGGCGACGTGGAGCGGCTGAAGGACGCGCTGCAACAGGTGCCCGGGATCGGGCCGGCGGGCGCCGACATCTTCCTGCGCGAGGTCCAGGGGATCTGGCCCGAGGCCCACCCCTACCTGGACGGCAAGGCCCTGCAGGGCGCCGGGCGCTGCGGCCTGCCCGACGATCCGCGCACGCTGGCCCGGCTGGTGACCAAGGAGGAGACGCCGGCGCTGGCCGCGGCCCTGGTGCGGGCCGCGCTGGACAAGGCGGTGGCGGACGACGTGCGCGCGTGATCCCCACCCGGGCGGGGATCACGCGCGCACCGACGACTCCCTGCCCTCACAGCTCCCGCAGTGCGGGCAGCAGCTCCGCCTCGGCCCATTCCAGGTACGGCTCCTGGTGCCGCCCGCCGATCTGGACCAGCGCGACCTCGGTGAAGCCCGCCTCCACGTACGGCTTCACGGCCTCGACGAAGTCGTCCACCTTGGAACCGCAGGCGATCGCCTGCGCGACGTCGTCCTTGGTGACGAACTGCGTCGCCGCGGCGAACGCGCGGTCGTGCGGCAGCTCGGAGTTGACGTCCCAGCCCAGGCCGAACCACCGGAACTGCTCGTGGGCGCGCTCGATCGCCGCGTCCCGGTCGGTATCGAAGCACACCGGCACCTGGCCGACGCGCGGCTTGCCCGCACCGCCGTGCCGGTCGAAGGACTCCAGCAGCTCCTTCTTCGGCTCCACCGCGATGACCAGATCGGCCAGGTGACCGGCGAGCTTGCACGAGCGCTCGCCGGAGACGGCGATGCCGATGGGCGGCGCCTGCTCGGGCACGTCCCACAGCTTGGCGTGCTCCACGTCGTAGTGCGGGCCGTGGTGGTTGAGGGTACGGCCCTCGAACAGGCCGCGGATGATGCCGACGGCCTCCTCCAGCATCTCCTGCCGCACCCGCACCGTCGGCCAGCCGCCGCCGACCACGTGCTCGTTCAGGTTCTCGCCCGAGCCCAGTCCCAGACGGAACCGGCCGCCCGACAGCAGCTGGACGGTCGCGGCCTGCTGGGCGACCACCGCCGGGTGGTAGCGCACGGTCGGGCAGGTGACGTACGTCATCAGCGGGATCCGGGAGGTGGCCTGGGCGGCGGCGCCCAGGACGGCCCAGGCGTTGGGGGAGTGGCCCTGGGAGGACAGCCAGGGGAAATAGTGGTCGGAGATGACGGAGAAGTCGAACCCCGCCTCCTCCGCACCCACCACATGGGAGACCAGCTCGCGCGGGCCGGCCTGCTCGCACATCATCGTGTAACCGAATTGCACCATAAGAGCCGGGTTTCCCCGGCAGGCGGGGCGAAACCCGCTCCCGCCCCGCCGAGCGCCCGTTCGGCCCAACGACACGTGCGCCCGCGCGGGCCCGCGCGGACACTCGTGCACAGGAGGGGGGAACCTCCCGTTCCGAAAGGCGGCACTGCCCCATGACAGCCAAGGACAAGGCGAAGGCGAAGGCCGAGCGGGCCAAGGGCCGGCTCAAGCAGGGCACCGGCAAGGCCACCGGCGACCGGCGCATGGAGGCCGAGGGCCGCGTCGAGAAGGCCAAGGGCGAACTCCACGACGCCGTGGAGAAGGCCCGCCACGCGGTCAGGCGCAAAGGAGGCCACTGAGCCCCCGGCCGCCCGGCCCGCCGGACGCCGCCGACGAGCTCTACCGGCTGCGGCCCGACGAGTTCACCGCCGCCCGCGACCGGCGGGCGGCGCAGGCCCGGCGCGCCGGCGACGCCGAACTGGCCCGGCGCCTCGGCGCCCTGCGCCGCCCCACCCTCGCCGCCTGGGCGAGCAACCTGCTCGTCCACGAACTGCCCGACGAAGCCGAGGCCCTGATGGCTCTCGGCGAGGCCCTGCGCGAGGCCCACCGCACCCTCGACGGCGCCCGGCTGCGCGAGCTCGGCCGCCGGCAGCGTACCCTGGTCGACTCCCTGTCCGCCCAGGCGCGCCGGCTCACCGCCGCCGCCGGACGGCCCGTCGGGGACGACGTCGAGCGCGAGGTGGCACAGACACTGCACACCGTCCTGGCCGACCCCGAGGCGGCCCGGCAGTGGGCCACCGGCCGGCTCAGCCGGCCCCCGCAACCGGTCACCGGCTTCCCCGGCCTCGCCCCCGGCGCGGCCGAACGCCTCGCGGCACCCCCCGCCCCCACCGGCGCGGAACGCCCCGGCGCCCCCGCCCGCGTCACCGATCTGGCCCGCGCCCGGGAACGCCGCCGCCGCGAGGACCTCGCCCGCGCCCGCGAGCACCGGCGCGAGGCCGAACGCCGGCTGCGCACCCGCGAGAAGGAACTGGAGCGCGCCCGCGACGAAGAGGCGCGCGCCCGGCAGGCCCGTACGGCCGCCGGGGACGAGACGGCACGGCTGACCGCCGCCCTGGAGGCGGCCCGCGCCGTCGAGCAGGACGCCGACCGCGCGCTGCGCCGCGCCGAGGAGCGCCTGCGGGAGGCCGAGCAGGCCGCGGCCGAAGCCGACCGCTCGCGCTGAGCGCCGCCGCCCCTACGCGGCGCCTTGCCTTCCGGCGGATCTTCGTCACGCGCCACCACGGCGCGCCCCGTAAGGGGCGCGGGGAACTGCGCGACAAGCCACGACGTGCCCGCAGAGGAGGTGCTGGGGTGGCACCTCGACTGCGGGCCGTCCGTGGCCGATCGCGCCCACGCGGCGCCGGCCGCAGGTCGACAGCGCCCCGCGCCCCTTACGGGGCGCCGTGGTCGCCGTATGGCGAAGATCGGCCGGGCACGGCCTAGGCGGCCCTGGTGAACAGCAAGGAAACGTTGTGGCCGCCGAAGCCGAAGGAGTTCACCAGGCCCGCTCCCCACGCGCCGCGGCGGTTGTCGCCGCGGACGACGTCCAGGTGGACCTGCGGGTCGAGGCGGTCGAGGTTGCGGGTGGCCGGCAGCACCCCCTCCTGCAGCGTGCGCACCGCCGCGATCGCCGCCACGGCGCCGGAGGCGCCGAGCATGTGTCCCGTCATCGACTTGGTGGCCGTGACCGCCGTGTGCCCGCCCAGCGCCGCCGTGATCGCCTCGGCCTCCGCGAGGTCGCCCGAGTCCGTCGAGGTCGCGTGGGCCATGACGTGGTCGACGTCCTGCGGGGCCAGCCCCGCCTGGTCGAGCGCGGAGCGTATCGCCAGCACCTGGCCCGCCACGTCCGAGGCGGTGATGTGCCGGGCGCTGGAGGAGATGCCCGCCCCGGCCAGCGCGGCGCGCACCCGCGCCCCGCGTGCCCGGGCGAACTCCGCCCGCTCCAGCACCACCAGGCCGGCGCCTTCCGCCATCACGAAGCCGCTGCGGTCCGCGTCGAAGGGCCGCGAGAGCGACTGCGGGTCCCGCGTGTCCGTCGCCAGCGCCTTCATCTGCGCGAACGCCGAAAGGGTGAAGGGGTGCAGGCATGCCTCCGTGCCCCCGGCGACCACCACGTCCGCCCGCCCGGCGCGGATGAGGTCCAGCCCCATGGCGATGGCCTCCGCGCCCGACGCGCAGGCGCTGACCGGCGTACGGGCGCCGCCGCGGGCCCCGAGGTCCATGCTGACCCAGGCGGCCGGGCCGTTGGGCATCAGCATGGGCACGGTGAACGGCGACAGCCGGCGTGCACCGGAGCGTTCGAGCACATCGTCCTGCCCGAGCGTGGTCAGGACGCCCCCGGTGCCGGTGCCCACGATCACGGCGAGCCGTTCGGGCTCCACCGCGGGCCGGCCCGCGTCCTGCCAGGCCTCGCGGGAGGCGATCAGTGCCAGCTGCTCGCAGCGGTCGAGCCTGCGCGCCTGGACGCGGTCCAGCAGCGTGAGCGGGTCCGTCTCCAGCTGCGCGGCCACCTGGACCGGCAGGTCCGCGGCCCACTCCTCCTCCAGCAGGCCCACCCCGGACTTTCCCGCGAGCAGTCCCGCCCACAGCGCCTGCGCGTCCGCCCCCAGCGGTGTGATGGCGCCCAGCCCCGTCACCAGGACGTCGTCGTGCTGCGGCATCCCCTGTCCTCCCGTTCCTGATCGATGCATCCGTAGGAACCCCACAACGGCCGCTCCCCAAGGGGGAGCGGTCCGTTGCCGGGCGATCGGATCAAGGAACAGGCTGTCAGGTGGATGCCGCTGTGTTCATGCGCGCGAGCCCACCGATTCAAGATCACAAAACTATGAGGTTCTCACAATTGCGGAAGGGTCACTCCTCCCGATGCGATCGCCGCTTGCGCCCCGTGGACCGCGGCGCTGCGGTGTCCTTCGCGGTGTCCTGCACCCCCTCCAGCGCCTCGCCGTGCGCCGTACCGCCCTTCGTTTGGTAGCCCTCGCTCGCACTGGCCGTGCCGGGCACCGACCGCTCGCGCGCCTGGCTCTCCCCGCCCGAATGCGCACCCGGCTCCTGCTCGTCGCGCGCCCGCTCGTACCCCTTCTTCTGCCGAGCCATCCCGCCACCTCCGTCCCGGCTGCCGCCGCCCGCCGCACCGTGCGGCGGGCGCGACGAGTACCCGGCGGAGCGGAGCGCATGCGGCTCTCACCGCCCGGGCGTTCGCGGCGGGCGGCGCCTGCGCCGGTCCGCCGCACCGCGGTGTTACGGTGCGTCCCCCGGCGATCACTTCCGCGAACGAGGTGCGCATGCGACAGCCCCTCCACGTCCTCACCGGGGCCACCGGGCTGCTGGGAGCCGCCCTCGCCCTGGAACTGGCCACCACCACCGACAGCGAGATCGTCTGCCTGGTCAGGCCCGGACAACAGCCCCCCGGGACACGGCTGCGCACCGCCCTGGCCGCCGCGGCCGAGGCGTACGCCCTGGCGCCCGGGCTGCGCGAGCGCGCGGTCGGCCGCCCGCTCGCCGTCCCCGCCGACTTCACCGCCGACACCTGCGGCGTGGACGCCCGGACCCTGCCGCGCGCCGCGGAAGTGGAGTTCTGGCACCTCGCGGGACGGCTCGCCCTGCCCTGGCGGCAGCGCCGCCAGGCCTTCGCCGGCAACCTCGCCGCCACCCGGCGCGCCCTGGCCCTCGCCCGCGCCGCGGGCGCCACGGCCTTCACCTACGTGAGCACCGCCCACGTCGCCGGCGCCGCCGAGGGCCCCGTCCCCGAACGCCTCGTGACCGCCGCCAGCCCCCGCAACCCCTACGAGGCCGGCAAGATCGCAGCCGAACGGCTCGTCGGGCGGCAACTCGACTTCCGGGTGCGCATCCTGCGCCCCGGACTGCTGATCGGGCACAGCACCACCCTCGCCCACCCCGGCCGCGGCGGCGCCCTGGCCGCCGTCCAGCGCGCCCTCGCCGCCCACGCCCGCAGACACCCGGCCGGCACCACCCTGCACCTGCTCGCCCGGCCCGAGGCCCACCTCAACCTCGTCCCCGTCGACCACGTGGCCCGCGAGGCCGCCGAGATCGGCCGGGCCGGGGGCGCCGGCGTCTTCCACCTCACCAACGCCGCGCCCCCGACCACCGGGGAGGTCCTGCGCGCCCTCGCCGCCAACGCCGGCACCACGGCGGCCCTCGTCACCGGCGAGGAACACCTCACCGAGGCCGAGCGGCACCTGCACCGGCTGCTGCGCGCCTACGTCCCCTACGCCACCACCGCCCAGCGCTTCCGCCGCGACCGCACCGACGCCGTCGTCACCGACCCCGCGCGGGCGGCCCACCCCCTGGACCACGACGAGCTGCGCGCCCGCTTCCGGCCCTGGGCACGGCCCGGCGGACGGTGAACGGCATGCGGCTGGTGCTGACCTCCGACACCCATGTGCCCCGCCGCGCCCGGGCCCTGCCCGAACAACTGCTGCGCGCCGTCGACGACGCCGACGTCGTCGTGCACGCGGGCGACTGGACCGACACCGCCACCCTCGACCTGCTGGCCGCCCGCGCCGCGCAGCTCGTCGCCGTGCACGGCAACAACGACGGCCCCGAGCTGCAGGCCCGGCTGCCGGAGGTCGCCCGCGCCACCGTGGGCGGGCTGCGCCTGGCCGTCGTGCACGACACCGGCCCGGCCCGGGGCCGCGAGGAGCGCTGCGCCCGCCGCTTCCCCGGCACGGACCTGCTGGTCTTCGGACACAGCCACATCCCCTGGGACACCACCGGGCCCGGCGGCATACGCCTGCTCAACCCCGGTTCCCCCACCGACCGGCGGCGCCAGCCCCACCACACCTACATGACCGCCGAGGTGGTGGACGGGCGTCTGACGGACGTGACCCTGCACCGCCTCACGTCGCCGCGTTGAGCGCGCTGTCGTCCTCCGTACGGGCACCGGGCAGCCGGTGCCGGGCCGCCACCAGGGCGGCGTCGATGTCCCGGGTGCCCGTCGAGACGCACAGGGTGTACGCCACGTCGGCCAGCTTCTGCTGGACCGACGGATCGGTATGACCGGCCATCAGTTCGCGCTCCAGCGCCGTGTAGCGCCGGACCAGGTCGTCGAGCACGGCGGGATGGGCAAGCAGCATCTACTCCTCCTTCGACTCCTGCGGACGCCGCCCTCCACGACCTGCGGCATCCGGCACTGCGCCTGCCCCGTCACACGCGTCTCATGCCTGCCGGTCCTGCGGGCCGCGCGCCCGGCGGCGACAATCGTGCGATGAACACCGCACCGGAACCGCGACCGGAGCTGGTCGTCCTGGTCGGGCTCCAGGCCTCCGGCAAGTCCACCTTCCAGGCCGCCACCTTCGCCGGCACCCACGTCCTGGTCAGCAAGGACCTCTTCCGCCGCGCCCGGCACCGGCAGAAGCGGCAGATGCGCCTGGTGGAGGAGGCCCTCTCCCAGGGCGTCGCGGTCGTGGTCGACAACACCAACCCCTCGCCGCTGGAGTGGGGCCCGCTGCTGGAGGCGGGCCGCCGGTGGGGCGTGCCCGTCGTCGCCTACTGGTTCCCGCCCGACGTCGAGGGCTCCCTGGCCCGCAACGCCCTGCGCCCGCACGCGACCCGGGTGCCGGACGTCGGCCTGTACGCCACCGCCGGCCGGCTGCGCCGGCCCCGGCGGGCGGACGGCTTCGACGCCGTGCACGAGGTGACGTTCGACGGCCGCGGCGGCTTCCGCGTACGTCCCCTCCCGGACCCATCCGGCTCCTAGGCCTGCCTGGCGGATCACGCAGCGCCCCGCAGGGGCACGGTGCCGTGCTTCGCCCGGGCCTCGGGCTGGTGCGCCGGCTGCGGGCCGTCGGTGGCTGATCGCGCCCACGCGGTGGCAGCCGCACATCGACACCGCCCCGCGCCCCTGACGGGGCACTGCACCAGCCGACGGCGCCCCATAGGGGCGCGGGGAACTGCGCGACAAACCACGACGCGCCCGCAGGCGGGATGCCGTGTCGCGCCCACGCGGCGGCAGCCCCAGGCCGACACCGCCCCCGCCCCCTACGGGGCGCCTGGCACCAACTGACTGCACGCCAGCTCGAACATACGTCTAAAGTGCGGCCTGATCCGCTGATTCCCTTGACGCGAGAGAGTGCGCAGTGACAGTCGAACCCCCGGCCTCCGGCAGACCCACGGACGGGGACGGCAGCCGGCCGTCCGTGCCCGACGACGTCTGGGAGCGTTTCGTCCACGACCACGAGGAGGCCATCCGCGCGACCGCCCCCGCGGAGCCCTCGGCGCGGGCCCGCATGGTCACCGCCCGGCTGCGCGCGCAGGACGAGCAGGCCGCATCCGCCGCCCGCCGCAAGGGGCTCGGGCGGCTGCCGGGCGCGCGCCGCCGCAAGGACGTCCCGCCCGCCCAGCCTCCCGGCTGGCGCACCGGGCCCGCGTGGCAGGAGATGAACGGCAAGGCGGACCGCAAGCGCCGCATCCGCGGCGGCATCGGCGTCCTCGCCGCCGTCGCCATCGTGCTGTTCGCGCTCAACCCCGGCGCCGTGCTCTCCCGCCTGCCCGGCGGCCTCGGCAAGGACGGCGGCACGCGCCCCCACGACGCGGCGCCCCTGGCCGCCGAGACCGCGCGCCCCACCGGCGCCCCCGGCGACGTCCCCGAGGAGGCTCCCACCCTGGCGCGCCCCTTCGCGGGCTCCCCGGCCCAGAGTTACGCCGACGGCGCCGCCGGCATCGTCCTGCCCGAGCCCCGGGCCGTCGGCGCCATGTCGAAGGAACAGGTCGCCGCCGTCCTGCAGCGCACCAAGGACTTCCTCGTCGCGACCGGCCTCGATCCGGCGACCCTGCGCGGCGAGCGGCCGGCCGCCGCGCTCGCCCTGCTCGACCCGCGCCAGGAGGACGTCTCCGGTTTCGCCACCGCCTCCCTGGCCCGCCCCGACCGGGACCACGACCCGGTGCTGCTCTTCAGCCGGTTCGATCCCAGGGAAGCGGTCCTCGTGGGCCCGACGGTCAAGACGCGCGGCCGCATCACCTTCAAGGAGGGCAAGGACGGCGGCGTCACCGTGCACGCCGACTACACCTTCGTCTACGCCCTGAAGAAGCCGGCCCGCGGCTCCAAGGAGGTGACGCGCACCATCGTGCGCCGCGTGCTGGACACCGAGCTGCTCG
This sequence comes from Streptomyces sp. PKA51, assembly GCF_057552455.1. Lineage (NCBI taxonomy): Bacteria > Bacillati > Actinomycetota > Actinomycetes > Kitasatosporales > Streptomycetaceae > Streptomyces > Streptomyces sp. PKA51. Next base: position 10,602 of record NZ_BAAJPZ010000031.1, on the reverse strand, counting down.
ACCCCGAGCGCTACGAGGTGACGCCGGACCGGCTGACCCTGTCCTCGTTCGACATGGAAGCGGGCAACTCCGCCTGCGGCCGCTACGACGGCTACCTGCACCCCGTCTTCCCCTCCACCCGCACCGACGGCCCGCAGCCCTCCGGTCCCGCCGTCGACCCCTACGACCGCAGCCGCGAGCTCGACACCGGCGACGGGGCCGAGGGCGGCAAGGCGTCCGGCAAGGCATCCGGCAAGGACCGCCGCGCCGAGTGCGGCACCGTCAGCCGCAGCTGAGCCGCCTGCACCTGACGCCCCACCCGGAGCACGGCCCCGCACCACCGCGCCGCAGCCGTCCTTTCCGGTGAGAATCCGGTGAGAACGCGCGAAACATCCCGCCGCGAGGTGGATGCGGGGCCCGCTCCTGGTACTCGTACGCCATGACGACTCCCAGCATGGATCCGGACCCCGACAACACCCCCGGACTCGAACCGGGCGGCGGCGTGCCACCGGGCGAGACCCCGCCGGGCGAGGGCAGCACCTCGGAGGCCGGCCCCCAGGAGACGCACAATCCGCCCACCGGCTGGGCCAAGGCGCCGATGACCGTGATGGTGCTGCTGACCTTGGTGTTCGTCGCGCTCTTCATCGCCATGGCCGTGGTGATCGCCGGCATCTGAGCCCGCTGCGGGCCCGATGATCACGGGGCGGGGAAGAGCTCGCCGAGGAAGGGCCCGCGAAAGACGCGGGCCGGGTCGTGGCGGTCCAGCACCCGCGCGGCGTCCTCCCAGCGGCGGCCCGCCGGCAGGCCCGCACCGAACGCCTCCGGCAACGAGGCGACCAGCGCCGCATCCGCGCTCCAGGGCCCCCGCGCGCCGTACCCCCACGCCTTGGGCCACTCGGGCCGCACCACGGCCCGGCCGGCGAAGTGTGCGAGCATCCACTCCTCCAGCTCCCGGTGGAAGACCAGCTCACCGGGCGTCCCGGGGAAGGTCACCGTGTTCAGCCACACCACGGTGTCCCCCTCCGGTCGGTCCGCGCGGGCCCGGGCGGGGGAGAGCAGCGCACCGGTGGGCGTCGCGGCGTCCGCACCGGCGATCCGCACATGGAACGGACCGCTCAGCGGGAACTCGCCCCGCACCCGGTGCGCCGCCAGCAGCGCCTGCACCCGGCTCCACACGTCGTGGACCACGCCCTGCACGTCGCGCCGGGCGCACAGCACCGCCCACCCGGCGTACCGCCAGCGCACCGTGCCGGGCCGCAGGTAGAGCAGGGTGCTGCGCGAGGGCCCCCACAGGTCCCAGGAGGCCGTCGCCGTCAGTCCCAGCCGGATGCCCTGTTCCACGGCGGCCGTGAAGAGCGGCGTCAGCGCCGCGGCACCCGTGGTGACCTCGCGCAGGAGGACGGACGCCTCCTTCGGCAGCGTGTCGTAGAAGGGGTAGGGGTACGGCGAGCGGATCGCCCGCGCCTCCGCCGGCCGCACCGGCTCGTGCGTCCACACCTTCAGCCACGGATACCGGGTGTACGGCATCCACAGCGCCTCCACCCGCCCCGAGCGGGCCACGAACCGCTCCAGGGCCCGCCGCCCGCCCGGCGGCCCGAACAGCTCCCCGGCCGGCACGTCGAGGGAACTGCGGCAGCGCAGCGCTGCGTCCGGCGGGACGCGCAGCGTCGCCTCGGTGACGAACGCGCGCCCCAGGTGCGCCAGGAAGGCCGCGGTGTCCGGATGGGAGCGGTCGAATCGCCGCAGGACGTGCCGCCCCGCCGCCCCATCCCACACCACGGCGGTCAGCGACGCCACGGTGTCGCCGACGGTCGAGTGGGCCGCGCTCCACGGGCCGGCGACCGGCACCCCCGTACCGTGCCCGCCGATGGCCAGGACGCCGCCGAGCGTCGGCGCACCGGAGGCCGGAGTGCACGGCAGCGCGTACCCGGCGTCCTCCAGCGCCGCGAGGACCGCGTCCAGTGACGCCCCGGCCTGCGCGGTCACGGTCCCCGGGCCCTGCCCGGGGCAGCGGACGGCCGTCAGCCCGTAGGTGGTGTCGACCATCACCAGCTTTTCCACGGGCTCTCCCGCGCGGGCCAGGATCGGTGACCAGGTGTGCGCCGCCCCCTTGGCACGCAACCGCCAGCCGTGGGCCCGGGCCCAGTCGGCCAGAGCGAGCACGTCGGCGGGGTGCGCGGGCAGGGCCGTCCACACCGCGTCGAGGGCCACCTCGCCCGACCAGTTGCGAAACGCCTGCCGCACCAGCCGCACCCCGCGCGGGAACGACGGCGGCACGTCCGCGTCCGCCGCCCGCGCCGACACGGTGAACGCCGGTGTCCAGCCCAGTGCCACGCCCGCCGCCGCCCCGGCGGCCTGCACGAGCACCCGGCGCCGTGGCGGCCCCGCCGGAGCCCTCCCCTCGTCGGTCGTCCCGCCGCCCACCGCAGCCTCCCTCGTGGTCGCCCGCCTCCCCCAACGGCGCCGGAGCGCCAGGAGTACCGGGAGAGCGCGCGGCCCCCGCCCGGCGGCCGGCAGCGCGCGCCGGCGCCCCGCCGGCCGCGCACCACCGGCGCACCCGACTGACCCCTTGCCCGGCCCGGCGCCCCTGGTCATCGTGAGGCCGTGCGCATGCCACCGCGGGCCGCCGGCCCCGCACCCTCCCGCCTGCTGCCCTTCGGCATCGACGGCCCCTTCGAACTGGCCGCCCTGGCCGCGGGCGCCTCGCTGACCGCCCTCGCCGCGGCCACGGCACCCCTCCTCGCGGCCCCGCGCGCCGTCACCGCCGGCGCCGCCCTGGCCGCGGGCGGCCTGACCGGCTGCCTGGCGACGTACCTGCACACCACCCTGCGCGGCAAGGCCGCCATCTGGCAGGAGCTGGCCGGCGGCCTCGAACTGCGCGGCGACGAGCGGATCCTGGACGCCGGCTGCGGCAGCGGCACCGTCCTGCTGGGCACGGCCCGGCACCTGACCACCGGGCACGCCGTCGGCATCGACCGCTGGCGGCAGCGCGACCAGTGGCGCAGCAGCCCTGAAGCCCTGCGGGCCAACATCGCCGCGGCCGGCCTCGCCGACCGGGTGCGCCTGGCCACCGCCGACCTGACCGCCCTGCCGTTCGCCGACGCCAGCTTCGACCTCGTCGCCGGCTGCATGACCCTGCACAACATCCACCCCGCGGGCCGGCGGCGCACGGCCCTGGCCGAGGCCGTGCGCGTGCTGCGGCCCGGCGGGCTGCTGCTCCTGGTGGACATCCGCTCCCGCCGGTACCCGGCGGCCCTGACCGCCCTCGGCATGCGGGACGTCGTACGCCGTTCGCTCGGGCCCCGCATGTGGTGGTGCGGCCCGCTGGTGACCACGGCGCTGACCAGCGCCCGCAAGCCCGGGCCGGGCGCCGGGCGCCCCCCTGCGTCCCCTGCGAAGGGGCCGGTAGATTCGGTGGATTGACCCCGCGTCGACGACGAGGAGGGCCCATGCACGCCCCGTCCCTCGCCACCCGCCGCCCGCACCTGTGGCGGCTCGTCAAACCGCTGCTGTGGCCGGTGGCCACGCTCAGCCCGGTGCTGCCGCTGTTCTCCCTGGCGCACCTGCACCCCCTCGTGGGCTCCCTGGGCTGGTGGCTGCCCGTGCTGGGCGTGCTGACGGTGATCCCGGTGGCCGACTGGCTGGCCGGCTCCGACCACGCCAACCCGCCGGACGACGCCGCCCGCACCGGCCGGGCCGGCGCCTACCACCGCTGGTGCACCTACCTCTTCGTCCCCCTGCAGTACCTCTCCCTGCTGTGGGTCTGCCACCAGTGGGCCTCGCCGCAGCTCTCGCCCGCCGACCGCGCGGGCCTCGCCCTGGCCGCCGGCTGGGTCGGCGCGCTCGGCCTCAACGTCGCCCACGAGCTGGGCCACACCAGCGAGAAGGCCGAGCGCGTCCTGAGCCGCCTGGCCCTCGCCCAGATCGCGTACGGCCACTTCCGCATCGCCCACAACCGCGGCCACCACGCGCACGTGGCCACCCCGGGCGACCCCTCCAGCGCGCGTCTCGGCGAATCCTTCTGGCGCTTTCTGCCCCGCGTGGTCGCCGGCCGCCTCGCCGAGTCCTGGCACAGCGAGGCCCGGCGCCTGGCCCGGCGCGGCCGCAGCCGCTTCGACGTGCACAACGACGTCCTTCGCAGTTGGACCCCGACCCTCCTGCTCTTCGCCGGGCTCGTCCTCGCCTTCGGCCCCCGCATCGCGCCCTACCTGGCGCTGCAGGCGGCGTTCGGCATCTGCGTCGTGGAGACCGGCGCCTACATGGACCACTACGGCCTGCTGCGCCGGCGCCGCCCGGACGGCCGCTACGAGCGCCCCGCCTACGGCCACAGCTGGAACAGCGACGCGATCGTCAGCAGCGTCCTGCTCTTCCAGTTCCAGCGCCACTCCGACCATCACGTCCATCCCCTGCGCCCCTACCCCGTCCTGCGCAGCCGGCAGGAGGCGCCCCGGCTGCCCGCCGGGTTCGTCGCCATGGCCCTGCTGGCCTGGCTCCCGCCGCTGTGGCGGCGGGTGATGGACCCCAGGGTGCTGGCTCGCTATGGCGGCGACCTCGCCCAGGCCAACGTCCACCCGCCCGTGCGGGCACGCCTCGCGGCCCGCTTCGGCACCTGAGCCGCCGTACGGTCAGTGCGGCCGGCGCGGCCCGGACCGGGAGACCGCCCGCGCGTGCCCGACGGCGACGAGCAGCACCCCGCCGGCCGCCGCCAGCAGGACCACGTGCGGCCGCACAGCCTCGCGCAGGGCCCACGCGCCCAGCAGCGCGCCGGCGAACATGGCCCCCACCGTCGCCGTGCGGCGCAGCTGGCTGGGCGCGTCGGAGGAGATCCGCGAGTCCACGGCCAGGGGCGAGCCGCCGAGCAGCCCGGTCAGCGCCCGGGTGGCCACCGTCGTGGGCAGATCCGGCACCTTCGCCCGCAAGGTGGTGATGTTGCGCATGCCCATCGCGACCGCCACGATCGCGGCCACCGCGTAGTGCCGGGCGGTCAGCGGCGCGCCGGCGGCGCGGATGCCCCAGGAGACCGCCGCCCCCACCGCCAGCAGGACGGCCTCCGCCACCAATCCCGCCGTCAGCCACGGTCGTCCGCGGGCGTCCGCGCCCGACTCGAACCGCGAACCGAGCAGCGCACCCACCACGAACCCGCCGAGCGAGGCGCCGGAGGCGGCGGGGGACAGGCCGCCCTGCCCGGCGAGGGAGAAGCCGAGGAAGAGCAGGTTGCCGGTCTGCACGGAGGTGAAGACCGGCCCCAGCACCAGGAAACTGACGGCCTCCACGACCCCCGTGGTCACGGTGAGCGCCGCCATGGCCACCGGAAGGGCGCGTTGGCCCTCCCCGGGCCGCGGCCGGCCGGCGGTTTCCGTCATAGACGGACCATAGGACCGCAGGCCGCGCCGAGGGGGCAGGAGCGGGCCGGACACTCCCCGACACTCCGCGCAAATCACGCACACTGCGGCCGAATGCGTGGAATATGGGCGCACAGTGCCAGGAATCGCCATTCCTGTGGAAGAAGTGGCTGGCAGGGAAATGCCGCCCAGGGTCCGGGAGAACTGCAGCGCATGACCGACACTCAGCACACCCCCGCGGCCTCGCCCGGCCACCCCGCCCCCGCCTCCGCGGGCGAGCGGCTGGCGACCTGGGCCGATGGCCGCATCGGTCTGTTCTCGCTGGCCAAGGCGAACCTCAGAAAGATCTTCCCCGACCACTGGTCCTTCATGCTGGGCGAGGTCGCCCTCTACTCGTTCCTCATCATCATCGTCACCGGCGTCTACCTGACGATGTTCTTCAAACCCAGCATGAACGAGGTCGTCTACCACGGCTCCTACGCGCCGCTGAGCGGCATCCTCATGTCGGAGGCGTACCGCTCCACGCTCGACATCAGCATGGACATCCGCGGCGGCCTGCTGCTGCGCCAGCTGCACCACTGGGCGGCCCTCGTCTTCATCATGGCGATGACCGTCCACATGATGCGCGTCTTCTTCACCGGCGCCTTCCGCAAACCGCGCGAACTCAACTGGCTCATCGGCGCGGGCCTGCTCATCCTCGGCATGTTCGACGGATTCATGGGCTACTCCCTGCCCGACGACCTGCTCTCCGGCACCGGGATCCGCTTCATGGAGGGCGCGATCCTTTCCGTGCCCATCATCGGCACCTACCTGGTGATGTTCATCTTCGGCGGCCAGTACCCCGGCACCATCTGGATCCCCCGGTTCTTCACCGTCCACGTGCTGCTGATCCCCGGCATCATGCTCGGTCTGCTCGTGGCCCACCTGATCCTGGTCTTCTACCACAAGCACACCCAGGGATACGGCCCCGGCCGCAGGAACGGCAACGTCGTCGGCATGCCCCTGATGCCCGTCTACATGGCGAAAGCCGGCGGCTTCTTCTTCCTCGTCGGCGGCATCCTCGCCGTCTTCTCCGCCATCGCCCAGGTCAACCCCATCTGGGCGTACGGCCCCTACCGGCCGGACCAGGTCACCACCGACGCCCAGCCCGACTGGTACATGGGCTTCGCCGAAGGGCTCATCCGCGTGATGCCCGGCTGGGAGATCAACTTCCTCGGCCACACCCTCGTGCTGGGCGTCCTCATCCCGTTGACCGTCTTCATCCTCGTCTTCCTCGCGCTGTGGCTCTACCCCTTCTTCGAGGCATGGCTCACCGGCGACAAGCGCGAGCACCACATCGCCGAGCGGCCCCGCAACAACCCCACCCGCACCGCCTTCGGCGCCGCCTGGGTCGCCGAGTACGCCATCCTCCTGGTGGGCGGCGGCAACGACCTGTTCGCCACGCACTTCCACCTCTCGCTCAACGCGATCAGCTGGACGGTGCGCATCTGCTTCTTCGTCCTGCCCGTCCTGGTCTTCCTCATCACCAAGCGGTGGTGCCTGGGCCTGCAGCGCCGCGACCGGGAGAAGATCCTGCACGGCCGCGAGTCCGGCGTCATCGTGCGCCGCCCCCACGGCGAGTACGTGGAGATCCACGAACCCCTGCCCCAGGCCGACCTGTACACCCTCACCGCGCACGAGCAGCCCCGCCCCTACGAGCTGCCGCCCCCGGTGGACGAGAACGGCGTCCCCCGCAAGGTCGGCTGGCCCCAGCGGCTGCGCGCCCGCCTCGCCCGCACCTACTACGGCCCCTACGGCCAGATCGCCAAGCCCACCGCCGAGGAGTACCGGGCGGTCCACGCCGCCCACGAGAGCGTCGAGCACCACAAGCTCGCCGAACGCAGCAGCCACTGACAACGGGCCCGGCCGGCAGGACGGTGAGACACGTGCCCCGACTGCGCCTGCGCACCCCCCGGCCCTACCCGTTCGGCCTGCTCGTCCCGGTGGCCCGCACGGCCACCCGGACGGCGGCCGAGGAGGTCCGCCGCTTCCTCGACACCCACCGGATCCGCTCCACCGTGGCCGACTGCGCCCCGCGCGGCCGCGGCCGGCGCCGCTCGCCGTGGACGCTGCAGGTCTTGGTCTTCCCCGACGACGCGGGCCGCGCCCGGCGCCTGGTCAACGACTGGACGCTCCCGGCCGATGCGCCCGACCAGGGCGCCCCGTAGGGGCGCGGGGCGGTGTCGATGTGCGGCTACCGCCGCCGGGCGCGTCGACTGCGGGCCGTCGGTGGCCGATCGCGCAGTTCCCCGCGCCCCTTACGGGGCGCCCCGTAAGGGGCGCGGGGAACTGCGCGACAAGCCACGCCGCACCCGCAGACGGGGCGCTGCCTGATCCGCCGGACAGGGCTTAGCCCGGCAGTACAGACCGCACGGCCTCCTCCGAGCGGCCCACCACCGTGGTGCCGTCGTCGGCCGTGATGATCGGCCGCTGGATCAGCGCCGGATGCGTCGCCAGCGCCTCGATCCACCGCTCGCGGTCCGCCTCCGTACGTCCCCACTCGGCGACGCCCAGCTCCTTGGCCGCGGCCTCGCCCGTGCGGGTGATGTCCCACGGCTCCAGGCCCAGCCGGCCGAGCACCTCGCGCAGCTCCTCGGCGCTCGGCGGCTCCTCCAGGTACCGCCGGACGGTGTACTGCGCCCCCTCGGCGTCCAGGAGGGACAGCGCGGAGCGGCACTTGCTGCAGGCGGGATTGATCCAGATTTCCATGACCCAAGAGACTGCCACACCCGCGCACGCACAGTGACCCGGCCCCACCGGGGGCCGGGCCACACGGGCGAGCGGGGTCAGGCGGTGGTGCGGCGACGGTGCAGGACGACGGCCGCGGCGGCCGCTGTCGCAACGGCGGCGCCGCCGCCGGCCACCGGGAGCCAGGCGGGGGTGGCGGGGGAGGACGCGGCCGTCGGGGACGGGTGGTCCTCGGGGAGCGCGTAGCCGCCGGCCAGGCCCTTGCGGTCGTACGCCGAGCCGGGCTGTTTGTCGCCGTAGCGCTTGGCCACCAGCTGCTGGTAGGACGCGAGCGTGACGCGCGACGCGCCCTGCAGGGCCACGCCCGCCTCCTTGTTCAGCGGCTCGACGAATCCGTCGCCGGTCAGCCGGTACCAGCCGTGGACCTGCGGCTCCATGAAGGTGCGGGCCTGCTCGGTGCCGCGCTCGGCCGCGGCGATGTCCGCCTCGCCGTCCCGGATCCCGGCCAGCTGCCAGGAGCCGCCGGCCTGCTGCGGGGCGAGCAGGACCGCGGCCTGGTGGCCGTCGGTGGCCGAGACACGGGAGGCGAGGTAGGACAGCCGCAGGGCCGAGGCGGCGCTCGCCCGGGCCTTGCCGGTGACGAACTCGGGCGCGAGCTCGTACATGGGCACCGGCTTCTTCAGGTCGAAGCCGGGCGCTGCCGCGGCCAGACCGCGCCGGGCGCCCGCCGAGGTGCCGCCGTCCGCGCCGCCGTCCGAGTGGTGCCGGGCGGCGGTCAGGAAGCGGGCGACGGTGTCGTGGACCTGGCCGGAGCGCAGCACCTGCTGGGCGGCGGTGTAGTCGGACGGCGCGGGGGCGGCGGGCCCGTCGGCGGCCTGGGCCGGGGTCAGGGTGCAGACGGTGACGGCGGCAGCGGCCGCGAGCACGGCGGCGGCTCGTCGGGTGAGGGAACGGTGCATGGTGGGCTGCCTCCTCAGGCGTGGATGCCGATGCGCGAGTGGGTCCACCGGAAGGAGTTGTTCCCGGCGTAGGTGGAGTAGTTCCACCACGTGTACGTCTGGGTGCTGGGCCAGGGGTCGCCGACCGCCACCATGTTGCTGGTGCTGTCGTAGCCGTAGATGACGTTCATGTGACCGCCGCCGGAGGTCCAGCCGATGCGGACGGCGAACGGGCGCCCGTTGGCTATCTCGTTCTGCGTCTCGCCGAAGGAGGCGCTGCGCCACAGGTCGGTGCCGCTGTTGCGGAAGCCCATGGTGCGCAGGCCGTTGGCCATGTCGCCGAGGGTCGCCGGCTGGTTGTTGCAGTTCAGGCCGCTGTTGCCCTGCTGGGCCAGGCGGCAGAAGTCGTACTGGTTGTAGGAGGTGTAGCCCCAGTAGTTGGCGATCGTCAGGCCGGAGGCGTCCCAGCACCACTGGTCGCGGACCTGCTTTTGCATGCCGATGTTCAGGGCCGTCCACCCGCTGGGCCGGCTGGTGCCGCACGACGGCAGGGAGCCGGTGTCCTCCCGGATGAACGCGTCGGCGATGTAGTAGGCGCCCGACCAGATCCAGCGGTTGTTGTTCTCGACGCTGTCGCCGGTGGTGCGGCACTGCATCGGGATGCGGTCGCCGACCGCGGACGTTCCGGTGACGTTCGAGGTCAGGGACGGCAGGGAGCGCTGGTTGATGGTGGCGAAGTTGCCCTGCCCGGCCACGACCGTGCCGGTGACCGCGGCCTGGGCCTGCGGGGCGGCGCCGAGCATCAGACCGCCGGACATCACGGCGGCGGCCAGGGTGGACAGGACGGCCTTCCCGCGCCCGGGTGTGCGTGCCGGGGTACGGGAGGACCTGCGGAATCTGTGCATGGGGGGTTCCTTTTCCTACTGTTCAACGCGGCGTGCTGGTCACACGCGGCGTGCTGTTCGGACGTGGCGGGCGCGCCGGCGCCACCACAGGGCGGCCAGGGCGCCGGCGCCGGCGATGCCGAGCGCGGTGATGCCGATGGTCACCGCGCCCGGCCCGCCGCCGGACGCGCCGGAGGCGGTCCCGCTCGTGGGCGGGGGCGCCTCCGGCCGGGCCGCGGAGTGTGCCGGTGCGGCGGGACCGGCGGGTGCGCCGGTGGCACCGGCCAGGGACGCGGCGGTCACCTCGGCCCGGTACTCGGTACGGCCGAGCGAGGGGAAGGCCGTCTGGGCGGTGACCGTCCACTCGCCCGCCGGCAGTGCCTCGGTGGTGGTGTACGTCCCCGGCCGGTCCGGCACCGGCACGAAGCGCCAGGGGCCCAGGGTGGTGCCGTCGGAGGAGGTCGCGGTGAAGGTGCCGGCGACCCGCTCGTCGACCGGGTGGCCGTCCTCCTCCCACGTCGCCCTGGTGGTGGGGTGCCCCGCGGTCACACCGGAGCCGGTGAGGCTGATGGTGTCCCCGTGGGCGTGGGCCGTGGTCGCGCCGGCGAGGGTGAGCAGGCCGGCGAGGACGGTGGCCGCGGCCGTGGCGCGGCGGTGGTGCATGAGCACGTGACTTCCGTGGGTGGGGGGGCGGGGGGGGGGGGGGGGGGGGGGGCCCCCCCCCCCCCCAAA
>NZ_BAAJPZ010000030.1:0-39029 GCF_057552455.1 Streptomyces sp. PKA51 | reverse complement strand
GCGGCGCGGGACCGCAGGCCGGGCACCGCACCGGCTAGCGCCGGACCGGCGCCCGTGGCGAGCAGCAGGCAGACGGACCACAGCAGACAGGCAGCACCCGCAACGGATTTCAGGTAGGTGAGGTCGTGACGGCGCCCAGGCAGCCCCGCCGCCCCGTCCCCGGGCCCGCGCGCCCGGCCGCGCGGCCCGCCCGTCCCCGCCCCGGCGCGCAGGCGCTGCGGCTGGGCAGCCCCCGGCCCCGGCTGCGCGCCATCGGCGTGGGGCTCACGCTGGTGATGCTGGTCTTCACCGTGCGCCTGCTGCAGGTGCAGGCCGTCGACGCCGACGCGTACGCCGCCCGGGCCAACCTCAACCGCTACATCCCCGTGACGCTGGCGGCCGAGCGGGGGGCCATCACCGACCGCACGGGCGTGGATCTGGCCACCACCGTCGACGCCTACGACATCACCGCCGCCCCCGACCTGCTCACCCCCGAGCGGATCAAGGCCGAGGGCGCCGCCCGGCAGGCCGCGGAGCTGCTGGCCCCGGTCCTGGCGGAGGAGGTGGACGTCCTCGAACAGAAGCTGACGGCGAACCCGAAGTCCAAGTACGTGGTCCTCGCCCGCCGCCAGACCCCGCAGACCTGGCGCAAGATCGCCCAGCTCAAGCAGGCCCAGGCGGACAAGGCCCGTCACGGCAAGGCCGCCAACGTCCTGGCCGGCGTCAACCGCGAGGCCCACAGCAAGCGCGTCTACCCCAACGGCGAGCTCGCCGCCGGCCTGCTGGGCTTCGTCAACGGCGACGGCCGCGGCGGCGGGGGCCTGGAGGCCCAGCTCGACGAGGTGCTGGCGGGCAGGAACGGCAAGCGCGTCTACGCCCAGTCCGGCGGTCGCCAGGTGCCCACCGGCGACGTCAAGGAGCAGGCCGCCGTCCCCGGCTCCGACGTCGAGCTGACCATCGACCGCGACATCCAGTGGGCCGCCCAGAACGCGGTCTCCCGGCAGGTGCGCGAGTCCGGCGCCGACCGCGGTTACGTCGTCGTCCAGGACACCCGCACCGGCGAGATCCTCGCCATGGCCGGCGCGCCCGGCTACGACCCCAACGACCTCGCCCACGCCGACCGCGCCGCGCTCGGCAACCCGGCCCTGCAGGACGCGTACGAGCCCGGCAGCGTCAGCAAGATCATGACCATGGCCGCCGTGCTGGAGGAGGGCGTGGCCACCCCGATGACGCACGTGGAGGTGCCCAACCGGCTGCCCCGGGCCGACCGCGCCTTCGCCGACGACATCGACCACCCCACCTGGCACCTGACCCTCAACGGCGTCCTGGCCAAATCCAGCAACATCGGCACCATCCTCGCCAGCGAGCAGCTCGGCAAGACGCGCGAGGAGGCCAACGAGGTCCTCTACACCTATCTGCGCAAATTCGGCATCGGCCGCCCCACGGGCCTGGACTTCCCCGGCGAGACCCCCGGCCTGCTCGCCAAGCCGGCCGACTGGAAGTCCTCCCGGGCCTACACCATCCCCTTCGGCCAGGGCCTGTCCCTCAACGCCGTCCAGGCCGCCTCGGTGTACTCCACCATCGCCGGCGGCGGCGAGCGCGTCCAGCCCTCCCTGGTCCGCGGCAGCAAGGGCCCCGACGGCCGCTTCACCCCCGCCCCCGCACCGCCGCGCACCCGGGTGATCAGCGAGAAGACCGCGCGCGAGCTCACCGGGATGCTGGAGTCGGTCGTCGACGACCAGGAGGGCACCGGCACCAAGGCGAAGATCCCCGGCTACCGCGTCGCCGGCAAGACCGGCACGTCCAACCGGGTGGACCCCACCACCGGCCGCTACCACGGCTACACCGCCTCCTTCGCCGGCTTCGCCCCCGCCGACGCGCCCCGGATCACGGTCTACTGCGCCCTGCAGAACCCCACCCGCGGCAGCTACTTCGGCGGGCAGGTCTGCGGCCCGGTCTTCAAGCAGGTCATGGAGTTCGCCCTGAAGACCCTCCAGATCCCCCCGTCCGGCTCGCAGCCGCCCCGGCTGCCGGTGAGCTACGACGGCCAGTGAAGCCGGAGCGGCCGTGACGACGATCACTCCCGATCACGGGAACCGCGGTCCGGAGCGCCCCTCGCTTCGCGACGAGGCGGGTGCGCCCGGTACGCTCACCGCCGTGCCACACGCTGATCAGTCCCACACCACCCCCCAGGCCGCCCCTCCCGCCACCCCGGGAGCGCCCCGGCCCGCCGGGGTCACTCCCGTGCCCCTCGCGGAGCTGGCGGGTCAGCTGGGCATCGCCGTGCCCGAGGGCGCCCGCGCCTTGCAGGTCACCGGCATCACCCACGACTCGCGGGCGGTGCGCCCGGGCGACGTCTACGCCGCCCTGCCCGGCGCCCGCTTCCACGGCGCCGACTTCGCGGCCCAGGCCGCGGGCCTGGGCGCCGCCGCCGTGCTGACCGACCCGGCCGGCGCCGAGCGCGCCGCCGCCACCGGGCTGCCCGTCCTCGTCGTCGACGCCCCGCGCGAGCGCATGGGCGCGCTGGCCGCCACGATCTACGGCGAGCCCGGCGAGGACCTGCTGCAGATCGGCATCACCGGCACCTCCGGCAAGACCACCACCGCGTACCTCATCGAGGGCGGGCTGGGCGCCCTGGCCGGCCCCACCGGCCTGATCGGCACGGTCGAGTCCCGCATCGCCGGCGAGCGGATCAAGTCCGAGCGCACCACGCCGGAGGCCACCGACCTGCAGGCGCTGTTCGCCGTGATGCGCGAGCGCGGCGTGCGCTCGGTGGCCATGGAGGTCTCCAGCCACGCCCTGCGGCTCGGCCGCGTCGACGGCTGCGTCTTCGACGTCGCGGTCTTCAACAACCTCAGCCCGGAGCACATGGAGTTCCACTCCGGCATGGAGGACTACTTCGCCGCCAAGGCGGAGCTGTTCACCAAGCAGCGCAGCCGCCTGGGCGTGGTCAACCTCGACGACGAGTACGGCCGCCGGCTGGCCCACGGCGAGGCGGAGGTCCCGGTGATCACCTTCTCGGCCGAGGGCCGCGAGGACGCCGACTGGCGCGCCACCGACGTCGAGATCGGCCCCTTCGACTCGACCTTCACCGTGCACGGCCCCCAGGGCGTGACCGTACGGGCCCGCTCGCCGCTCGCCGGCCCCTTCAACGTGGCCAACGCGCTCGCCGCGATCGTGGCGCTGGTCGCCGCCGGCGCCGATCCGCAGGCCGCCGCCGACGGCGTCGCCGCCGTGCCCGGCGTCCCCGGCCGCCTGGAGCGCGTCGACGCCGGCCAGCCCTACCTGGCGGTGGTCGACTACGCCCACAAGACGGATGCCGTCGAATCGGTTCTCCGTGCGCTGCGCACGGTCGGCACCGGCCGCGTGCACGCCGTCCTGGGCTGCGGCGGGGACCGCGACACCACCAAGCGGGCGCCCATGGGCGCGGCCCTGGCCAGGCTCGCCGACACCGCCGTGCTGACCTCCGACAACCCCCGCTCCGAGGATCCCCTCGCGATCCTCGCCACCATGCTTTCGGGCGCCGCCGAGGTGCCCGCCGCCGAACGCGGTGCCGTCCTCGTCCTGGAGGACCGCGCCGCGGCCATCGCCGCCGCCGTCGCCCGCGCCGAACCCGGCGACACCGTCGTGGTCCTGGGCAAGGGCCACGAACAGGGCCAGGACGTCGCCGGAGTGGTACGCCCCTTCGACGACCGCCGGGTGCTGCGCGAGGCCATCGAGCACAGCCGGGCGACCGCGCCTGCGACCAAGCACCGGAACGACCAGGGATGACCAACCGCCATGCGCGCACAACCCTCCCCCCGGCAGCTCTCCCGCACGACAGGAGGTGACGACCGGTGATCGCACTCTCCCTCGCGGAGATCGCCGCCATCACGGGCGGGCGGCCGCACGACATACCGGACCCGCAGTCGGTCGTGACCGGCCCGGTCGTCATCGACTCCCGCCAGGTGCGGCCCGGTGCGCTGTTCGCGGCGTTCGCCGGCGAGCGCGTCGACGGCCATGACTTCGCCGCCCGGGCGGTCGCCGACGGCGCCGTGGCCGTGCTGGCCGCCCGGCCCGTCGGCGTGCCCGCCGTCGTCGTCGACGACGTCGTCGCGGCCCTCGGCCGGCTCGCCCGGGCCGTCGTGGAGCGACTGGGCACCACCGTGGTGGGCCTGACCGGCTCCGCCGGCAAGACCAGCACCAAGGACCTCGTCGCCCAGCTGCTGCAGCACGCCGGCCCCACCGTGTGGACCCCCGGCTCGCTCAACAACGAGATCGGGCTGCCGCTGACCGCGCTGAGCGCCGACGAACAGACCCGGCACCTGGTGCTGGAGATGGGCGCCCGCGGCATCGGCCACATCCGCTACCTGGCCGAGCTCACCCCGCCGCGCATCGGCGTCGTGCTGAACGTGGGCACCGCCCACGTCGGCGAGTTCGGCGGCCGCGAGCAGATCGCCCAGGCCAAGGGGGAACTGGTCGAGGCGCTGCCCGCCGCCGAGGCCGGCGGCGTCGCCGTGCTCAACGCCGACGACCCGCTGGTGCGCGCCATGAGCAGCCGTACCAAGGCCCGCATCGTGCTCTTCGGCGAGGCGCCGGACGCCGCCGTGCGTGCCGAGGACGTCCGCCTCGACGAGCGCGGACGGCCCGCCTTCACGCTGCACACCCCCACCGGGTGCGGCGAGGTGACCATGCAGCTGTACGGTGAGCACCACGTGTCGAACGCGCTCGCCGCGGCCGCCGTCGCCCATGAGCTGGGCATGCCTGCCGAGGAGATCGCTTCCGTGCTCGGCGGTGCGGGCCAGCTCTCCCGCTGGCGGATGGAGGTCACCGAGCGCGCGGACGGCGTGACGATCGTCAACGACGCCTACAACGCCAACCCCGAGTCCATGCGGGCGGCGCTGCGCGCGCTGGCCGCCATGGGCGAGGCCGCCCGGGCTAGGGGCGGGCGTACGTGGGCAGTACTCGGTCGGATGGCCGAGCTGGGCGGGGAGTCACTCGCCGAGCACGACGCGGTCGGACGGCTCGCCGTCCGGCTCAACGTCAGCAAGCTCGTGGCAGTCGGGGGTCGGGAAGCGGCCTGGCTGCAGATGGGCGCCTACAACGAGGGTTCGTGGGGTGAGGAGTCGGTGCACGTGTCCGACGCGCAGGCGGCGGTCGACCTGTTGCGCAGTGAGCTGCGCCCGGGAGACGTCGTACTGGTGAAGGCGTCCAGGTCGGTGGGTCTGGAGCGGGTGGCCGACGCGCTGCTCGCGGTCGACGGTGAGGTCGCCGGTCGATGAACCAGATCCTCTTCGCGGGTGTCATCGGTCTGTTCCTGACCCTCATCGGCACCCCGCTGCTGATCAAGTTCCTCGCCCGCAAGGGCTACGGCCAGTTCATCCGGGACGACGGCCCGCGCACCCATGGCAGCAAGAAGGGCACGCCCACCATGGGCGGCATCGCCTTCATCCTCGCCACCCTCATCGCGTACGCCGTCACCAAGGTGATCACCAGCCAGTCGCCGACCACCTCGGGCCTGCTGGTGCTCTTCCTGACCGCCGGCATGGGCCTGGTGGGCTTCCTCGACGACTACATCAAGATCGTCAAGCAGCGCAGCCTGGGCCTGCGCGCCAAGGCGAAGATGGCCGGCCAGCTGATCGTCGGCATCGCCTTCGCGGTGCTCGCCCTGCAGTTCGCCGACACCCGGGGCCAGACCCCGGCCTCGACGCGGCTGTCGTTCACCCAGGACTTCGGCTGGTCCGTCGGCCCGGTGATCTTCGTGGTCTGGGCGCTGTTCATGATCCTCGCGATGTCGAACGGCGTGAACCTCACCGACGGCCTCGACGGCCTGGCCACCGGCGCCTCGGTGATGGTCTTCGGCGCCTACGTCTTCATCGGCACCTGGCAGCACGGCCAGTCCTGCGCCAACGCCCTGACCGCCGGCGCGTCCTGCTACGAGGTCCGCGATCCGCTCGACCTCGCGGTCGTCGCCTCCGCCCTGATGGGCTCCTGCTTCGGCTTCCTGTGGTGGAACACCTCGCCGGCCAAGATCTTCATGGGTGACACCGGCTCGCTCGCCCTCGGCGGTGCGCTCGCGGGCCTGGCGATCTGCTCCCGCACCGAGCTGCTGCTCGCGCTCCTCGGCGGCCTGTTCGTCCTGATCACCATGTCCGTGATCATCCAGGTCGGCTCGTTCCGCCTGACCGGTAAGCGCGTCTTCCGGATGGCCCCGCTGCAGCACCACTTCGAACTCAAGGGGTGGAGCGAGGTCCTGGTCGTGGTCCGCTTCTGGATCATCCAGGGCCTGTGCGTGGCCGTCGGCCTCGGAATCTTCTACGCCGGATGGTTGGCCATCAAGTGAGCACCGCACAGTACAGCGGCAAGCACATCACCGTCGCCGGTCTCGGCGTGAGCGGCGTCAGCGCCGCCCGCGCCCTGGCCGGCCTCGGCGCGCGCGTCACCGTCGTCGACGGCGGCGACGGCGAGGCCCTGCGCGAGCGGGCCGCCTTCCTCGACTCCCAGGGCATCACCGTCCGCCTCGCGGACGCCGACACCCTGCCCGAGGGCACCGACCTCGTCGTCACCTCGCCCGGCTGGCGGCCCGACAGCCCGCTGTTCGCGGCGGCCGCCGCGGCCGGCGTCGAGGTCGTCGGGGACGTGGAGGTCGCCTGGCAGCTGCGCGGCGAGGGCGCCGCCCCGTGGCTGGCGATCACCGGCACCAACGGCAAGACCACCACCGTCCAGATGCTGGCCTCCATCCTGCAGGCCGCCGGGCTGCGCACGGCCGCCGTCGGCAACATCGGCACGCCCATCATCGACGTGGTGCTCGGCGAGCAGCAGTACGACGTGCTCGCGGTCGAGCTCTCCAGCTACCAGCTGCACTGGGCGCCCTCGCTGCGCGCCCACTCCGCGGCCGTCCTCAACGTCGCCCCCGACCACCTCGACTGGCACGGCTCCCTGGACGCCTACGCCGCCGACAAGGGCCGCATCTACGAGGGCAACACGGTCGCCTGCGTCTACAACGTCGAGGACCCGGCCACCGAGCGCCTGGTGATGGCGGCCGACGTCGAGGAGGGCTGCCGGGCCATCGGCTTCACCCTCGGCGCCCCCGGCCCGTCCATGCTGGGCGTGGTCGACGACCTCCTGGTCGACCGGGCCTTCGTCGCCGACCGGCACCACCAGGCGCAGGAGCTCGCCCAGGTCTCCGACATCGCGCCCGCCGCCGGCCCGGCCGCCCCGCACAACATCGCCAACGCGCTGGCCGCCGCCGCCCTGGCGCGCGCCTTCGGCGTGGAGCCCGTGGCCGTCCGGGAGGGCCTGCGGGCCTTCCGCCCGGACGCCCACCGCATCGCCCACGTCGCCGACGTGGGCGGCGTGGCCTACGTGGACGACTCCAAGGCCACCAACCCGCACGCCGCCCAGGCGTCCCTGGCCGCGTACGAGTCGGTGGTGTGGATCGCCGGCGGCCTGGCCAAGGGAGCGACCTTCGACGAGCTGGTGGCCGCCTCCGCGAAGCGGCTGCGCGGCGCCGTCCTCATCGGGGCCGACCGGGCGCTGATCCGGCAGGCGCTGGCGCGACACGCCCCGGATGTGCCGGTGGTCGACCTCGAACGGACCGACACTGGGGCGATGGCCGCGGCGGTCCGCGAGGCGACGCGGCTGGCGGGGCCGGGGGACACCGTCCTGATGGCCCCGGCCTGTGCGTCGATGGACATGTTCACCAACTACAGCAAGCGCGGCGAGGCCTTCGCCGAGGCGGTACGGGAGCTGGCCGCCGGCCGCGACGGCGAGCGGTAGCGGCCGCCCGCCGGCGGTGCGGGCGCCGCGCTTGCCACCATGACGAGCGCGGCGGCCCGGGCCCGGCAGCGGATCCGGGCGGCCCTGACCAGCGAAGGGGCGACCCGGAATGCACGCGCAGCACGCCGAGAACGCCATGACGCCGCTTCTGCGCGGCCAGGCGGCCCGCTCCCGGCCCGCACGGGCCCCGCGGCCGGCCGGCCGCGGCTTCGGCAGCCCCTCGCCCCGGCGCCCCGGGCGCGGCGGGCCCGGCGGCCTGCGCACTCTGCACGCCCGGGCCCGGCGGGCCTGGGACCGGCCGCTGACCGCCTACTACCTCGTCCTCGGCGGCTCGCTGCTGATCATCGTGCTGGGCCTGGTGATGGTCTACTCGGCCTCCCAGATCAAGGCCCTGCAGAACGGCCTGGCACCCAGCTACTTCTTCCGCAAGCAGCTGCTGGCCGCCGCCATCGGCACCGTGCTGCTGCTCGCGGCGGCCCGTACGCCCGTACGGCTGCTGCGGGCGCTGGCGTACCCGCTGCTGGCCGTCTCCGTCTTCCTGCTGTGCCTGGTGCAGGTGCCGGGCATCGGCGAGACCATCAACGGCAACACCAACTGGATCTCCCTCGGCGGGCCCTTCCAGCTGCAGCCCAGCGAGTTCGGCAAGCTCGCCCTCGTCCTGTGGGGCGCCGACCTGCTGGCCCGCAAGCACTCCAAGAAGCTGCTCGGCCAGTGGAAGCACCTGCTGGTGCCGCTGGTGCCGGTCACCTTCCTGCTGCTGGGCCTGATCATGCTGGGCGGCGACATGGGCACCACCGTGGTGCTCACCGCCGTGCTGCTGGGCCTGCTGTGGATCGCCGGCGCCCCCACCCGGCTGTTCGCCGGCGTCTTCGGCGTCACCGCCGCCTTGGCCATGCTCTTCATCAAGACCAGCGCCAACCGCATGTCCCGCCTGGAGTGCATCGGCGCCACCGATCCCGGGGTCAACGACCAGTGCTGGCAGGCCGTGCACGGCATCTACGCGCTGGCCAACGGCGGCTGGTTCGGTGCCGGTCTCGGGGCGAGTGTGGAGAAATGGGGTGAACTGCCCGAGCCCCACACCGACTTCATCTTCGCGATCACCGGCGAGGAGCTGGGGCTTGCAGGGACGCTGTCGGTGCTCGCCCTGTTCGCGGCTCTAGGCTATGCGGGTATCCGCGTGGCCGGACGCACGGAGGACCCCTTCGTGAGGTACGCCGCGGGAGGCGTGACCACCTGGATCACGGCACAGGCCGTGGTGAACATCGGTGCGGTGCTCGGCCTGCTGCCGATCGCCGGGGTCCCCCTCCCGCTGTTCTCCTACGGAGGGTCCGCCCTGCTGCCGACCATGTTCGCCATCGGGCTGCTCATCGCCTTCGCACGCGACGAACCCGGTGCGCGGGCGGCACTGGCCATGCGGCAGCCTGGGGTGAGATGGAAGACGATGAGACGGCGCGTCAAGAAGCGGCCGTCCGGAGAGCGGTGAATTTCGGTGCATGTCGTACTCGCCGGCGGGGGGACCGCCGGCCACATCGAGCCCGCGCTCGCCCTCGCGGACGCCCTGCGCAGGCAGGACCCGACCGTGGGGATCACGGCGCTCGGCACGGAGCGGGGCCTGGAGACCCGCCTGGTGCCCGAGCGGGGCTACGAACTCGGGCTCATCCCGGCGGTGCCGCTGCCCCGCAAGCCCACCCCGGAGCTGATCACCGTCCCCGGGCGGCTGCGCGGCACGATCAAGGCCGCCGAGCAGATCCTGGAGCGCACCCGGGCCGACTGCGTGGTCGGCTTCGGCGGCTACGTGGCCCTGCCGGGCTACCTGGCGGCCAAGCGGCTGGGCGTGCCGATCATCGTCCACGAGGCCAATGCCCGTCCGGGCCTGGCCAACAAGATCGGCTCGCGCTACGCCTCGGCGGTCGCGGTGTCCACCCCGGACAGCAAGCTGCGCAACGCGCGCTACGTGGGCATCCCGCTGCGCCGCACGATCGCGACCCTGGACCGGGTCGCCATGCGCCCGCAGGCCCGGGCCGCCTTCGGGCTGGACCCCAACCTGCCCACGCTGCTGGTCTCCGGCGGCTCCCAGGGTGCGCGGCGGCTGAACGAGGTCGTCCAGAACGTCGTGCCGTTCCTGCAGCGCGCCGGGGTGCAGGTGCTGCACGCGGTCGGCCCGAAGAACGAACTGCCGCGCGTGGACAACATGCCCGGAATGCCCCCTTACGTCCCGGTATCGTATGTTGACCGGATGGACCTCGCGTACGCCGCGGCCGACATGATGCTCTGCCGCGCGGGCGCGATGACCGTCGCGGAGCTGTCCGCCGTCGGCCTGCCGGCGGCCTACGTCCCGCTGCCCATCGGCAACGGCGAGCAGCGGCTCAACGCCCAGCCGGTGGTCAAGGCGGGCGGTGGCCTGCTGGTCGACGACGCCGAGCTCACCCCCGAGTGGGTGACGTCCCACGTGCTCCCGGTGCTCACCGACCCGCACCGGCTGTACGAGATGTCCCGGTCCGCCGCCGAGTTCGGCCGGCGCGACGCCGACGAGCTGCTCGTCGGCATGGTGTACGAGGCGGTCGCCGCAGCGCGCAGGGCGGGCTGACGACCCGTAGGAGCAGGAGGCTGGGAGCGTGGCCGGACCGACGACCGCCCGGCGCGGCGGTGAGAAGAAGACGAAGGCCGCGAAGGGCGCCGGCGCCGCGAAGGGGGCCCGGCCGGGCGCGGGCGCCAAGGCGTCGGCCCGGCCCGCCCGCCCCGCCCGCGGCCGCGTCCGCCTGCTCCCACTCCTGCCGTCCCGCCGCACCCGGCGGGGCGGCAGGAGCCGTACGGCTCCGCTCGGGCGCCGCGGCCTGCTCCTGCGGGCCGGCGCCGGGCTGCTCCTCCTCGGGGCGGTCGTGTGGGTGCTGTACGGCTCCAGCTGGCTGCGGGTCACTCGTGTGGAGGTCAGTGGCACCACCACGCTGACGCCCGACCAGGTGCGCGAGGCGGCCGAGGTGCCGCTCGGTCAGCCCCTGGTCGCCGTGGACGGCGACGCCGTCGAGGCGCGGCTGCTCGCCCGGCTGCGGCGCATCGCCTCGGTCGATGTCGAGCGGTCCTGGCCGCACACGATCGGTCTGAAAGTGACCGAACGGGAGCCCAAGGCCCTGCTCGAAAAGGGCGGTAAGTACATCGAAATCGACAGCGCGGGCGTGCGGTTCGCCACAGTCGACCGGGCCCGACCGGGCGTGCCGCGCCTCGTGGTCGAACAGGACGATTCGCCCAGCAACCGTCGTTTCGGCACCGAGCGGCTGGAGCGCGAGGCGGTCCGGGTGGCCGCCGGGCTGCCCCCCGCCGTGCGCAAGGACACCCAGGTCATCCGCGTACGCTCGTACGACGCCATCACCGTGGAACTGACGGGGGATCGGACGGTGGTCTGGGGCAGTGGGGAGCGCGGCGACGCCAAGGCCCGTACGCTCGTTGCCCTGATGAAGGCCGCTCAGGGCGCGAAGCGCTTCGACGTCAGCGCTCCGGCCGCCCCCGCGGTGTCCGGGAGTTGACGCCGGGAGCGACCGGCCAGCACCCTGGTTGGCTACGGCTATGGGTGATCACATAGGGTGAAAAGAAAAACGGGAGGTTCGGCGTGTTCGTTGAAGACGCGCCGCTTGTCGACTTAGTGTCCTGGTTCAGAGAACCCAGGGAACAGTGGCACCGGTAACCCTAAACTTCAACGTTAGGGTTCGGGTCGGCATTGAGAACCGCCCCCAGGCATACGTAACTCGAGGCGAGAGGCCTTCGACGTGGCAGCACCGCAGAACTACCTCGCAGTCATCAAGGTCGTCGGCATCGGCGGCGGTGGCGTCAACGCCATCAACCGGATGATCGAGGTCGGTCTCAAGGGCGTCGAGTTCATCGCGATCAACACCGATGCACAGGCCCTGCTGATGAGCGACGCCGACGTGAAGCTCGACGTCGGCCGCGAACTCACGCGCGGCCTCGGCGCCGGCGCGAACCCCGATGTCGGCCGCAAGGCGGCCGAGGACCACCGCGAGGAGATCGAGGAGGTCCTCAAGGGGGCCGACATGGTCTTCGTCACCGCCGGCGAGGGCGGCGGCACCGGCACCGGTGGCGCGCCCGTGGTCGCCAACATCGCCCGTTCCCTGGGCGCCCTGACGATCGGTGTGGTCACCCGCCCGTTCACCTTCGAGGGCCGCCGGCGCGCCAACCAGGCCGAGGACGGCATCGCGAGCCTGCGCGACGAGGTCGACACCCTCATCGTCATCCCCAACGACCGGCTGCTGTCCATCTCGGACCGCCAGGTGAGCGTGCTCGACGCGTTCAAGTCCGCGGACCAGGTGCTGCTGTCCGGTGTCCAGGGCATCACCGACCTGATCACCACCCCGGGCCTGATCAACCTCGACTTCGCGGACGTGAAGTCCGTGATGTCCGAGGCCGGCTCGGCCCTGATGGGCATCGGCTCCGCCCGCGGCGACGACCGCGCGGTGGCGGCGGCCGAGATGGCCATCTCCTCGCCGCTGCTGGAGGCGTCCATCGACGGCGCCCGGGGCGTGCTGCTGTCCATCTCCGGCGGCTCCGACCTCGGCCTCTTCGAGATCAACGAGGCCGCCCAGCTGGTCAGCGAGGCCGCCCACCCCGAGGCCAACATCATCTTCGGTGCCGTCATCGACGACGCCCTCGGCGACGAGGTGCGCGTGACGGTCATCGCCGCCGGCTTCGACGGCGGCCAGCCGCCGGCCAAGGGCAGCCGCGACAAGGTGCTCGGCTCCACCTACGGCTCGGCCCGCGAGGACAGCGCCCCGTCCGCGCCCGTCTCGCGCCCGGTCGCCGCGCCGGAGCCGGCCCGTCCGTCCTTCGGCGGGCTGGGCAACGTCACCCCGCGCACCGAGGAGCCCGCCCCGGTCGACCCGGCGCCGGTGGCCGAGGTCCCCCCGCCGCCGGTCGCCTCCCCGCAGGTGCCCCCGGCCCGGCCGTACCAGGACTCCACCGCCGAGGAACTGGACGTCCCCGACTTCCTGAAGTGACCCCCGTGCCCGACGGCCACCAAGCCCGACGGCACCTCACGGAACGGCTGACCGGCACCGAGTGATAGGGCAACAGCACATCGTGCCCCCCGTACACCACGTGGCACACGCAAGCGGCGCGCACTTCGCCTTCACCTCCCGGTGGGGCGGAGTGAGCGCCGCTCCGTATGCGGAGCTCAACCTCGGCGGCGCGGTCGGCGACGACCCCGCCGCCGTACGGACCAACCGTGCGCGCGCGGCCGAGGCCCTCGGCCTGGACGCGGCGCAGGTCGTCTGGATGAACCAGGTGCACGGCGCGGACGTGGCCGTGGTGGACGGACCGTGGCGCAGCGAGCCGGTCCCGGCGGTCGACGCGGTCGTGACGACCCGTCGGGGCCTGGCGCTCGCGGTGCTCACCGCCGACTGCACCCCCGTCCTGCTGGCCGACCCGGTGGCCGGCGTCACCGGCGCCGCCCACGCGGGCCGGCCGGGCCTGGTCGCCGGGGTGGTGCCGAACACCGTGGCGCGGATGGTCGAGCTGGGCGCGGAGCCGGGCCGGATCGTCGCCCACATCGGCCCGTCCGTGTGCGGCCGGTGCTACGAGGTGCCCGAGGCGATGCGCGCCGAGGTCGCCGCGGTGGTGCCCGAGGCCCGGGCCACCACCCGGCAGGGGACGCCGGCCGTGGACGTCGCCGCCGGGGTCGAGGCCCAGCTGGGCCGAACGGGTGTCAAGGTCGCGGGCCGGTCCGGGGTGTGCACGCTGGAGTCCGCGGACCACTTCTCCTACCGGCGCGAGCGCACCACGGGCCGGCTGGCGAGCTACGTCTGGCTGGAGGCGGGGGCATGACGGACCGCAAGGACCAGCTGGCCGAGAACCTCGCCCGGGTGGAGGAACGTATCTCCACCGCCTGTGCCGCGGCCGGCCGGGCACGCGAGGAGGTCACGCTCATCGTGGTCACCAAGACCTATCCGGCGAGCGACGTGCGCCTGCTCGCCGAGCTGGGGGTGCGTCATGTCGCCGAGAACCGCGACCAGGACGCCGCCCCCAAGGCCGCGGAGTGCTCGGATCTGCCCCTTACCTGGCACTTCGTCGGTCAGCTGCAGACGAACAAGGTCCGGTCGGTGGTGAATTACGCCGACATGGTGCACTCCATTGACCGAAGCAGACTGGTCACGGCCCTGTCGGCCGCGGCCGACCGGGCCGGCCGGGAGCTCGGCTGCCTCATCCAGGTGGCGCTCGACGCCGGGACGCAGGAGCGCGGGGAGAGAGGGGGCGTCGCACCCGGCGGCGTCCTCGCCCTGGCCGATGCGATCGCCGAGGCGGAAGGGCTGCGAGTGGCGGGACTGATGACGGTCGCTCCGCTCGCGGGCGAGTTCGCGGGCAGACCCCGGGCCGCGTTCGACAGGCTGATGGAAATCGCAACGGACCTGCGCGCGACCCATCCGGCTGGGAACATGGTCTCCGCAGGGATGAGCGCGGACCTCGAGGACGCCATTGCGGCCGGTGCGACACATGTACGTGTCGGCTCGGCGGTACTCGGAGTCCGACCCCGGCTCGGGTAACGTCGCCAGGAAGTCGGACCACAGCAGAAAATATGGTCATTCCCGCCAAAAGGCGGGCGGACCACGTGGATCCGGGCGCCGTTGACGGAGCCGATCCACCACAGAGCGGAGGACGCAGAGAATGGCCGGCGCGATGCGCAAGATGGCGGTCTACCTCGGCCTCGTGGAGGACGATGGGTACGACGGCCCGGGGTTCGACCCCGACGACGAGTTCGAGCCCGAGCCGGAGCCGGACCGGCGCCGGCAGCACCAGGCACATCAAGCACAACAGACGCAATCGGACGAACCGGTTCGAGTCGCCCAGCCGCCCGCGCAGCGCGAACCCGCTCCGCTGACAGCGGAAGCGGGACGACCCGCCCGAATCGCCCCCGTGTCGTCCATCACACCCGAACGCCACTCTCTGGAGAAGAACGCACCGGTGATCATGCCCAAGGTTGTGTCCGAGCGGGAGCCCTACCGCATCACGACGTTGCACCCTCGGACCTACAACGAGGCCCGTACCATCGGGGAACACTTCCGCGAGGGCACTCCGGTGATCATGAATCTCACCGAGATGGACGACACCGACGCGAAGCGTCTGGTCGACTTCGCGGCCGGCCTGGTGTTCGGACTCCACGGGAGCATCGAGCGGGTGACGCAGAAGGTGTTTCTGCTGTCTCCTGCTAACGTCGATGTCACGGCGGAGGACAAAGCCCGCATCGCAGAGGGTGGGTTCTTCAACCAGAGCTGAGACGCAAGTCCGGGCAATCCGGACAACGGCCAGTCAGGCCACGGTACGAGCAAGGGGAGAGGGAAGCGCGAGATGGGCATCGCACAGCAGGTGATCTACATCGCGCTGTACTGCTTCCTCATCGTGCTGATCTTCCGACTGGTGATGGACTACGTCTTCCAGTTCGCCCGCTCATGGCAACCCGGTAAGGCGATGGTGGTGCTCCTCGAGGCCACCTACACTGTCACCGATCCGCCACTCAAGCTTCTGCGGCGGGTCATCCCGCCGCTGCGTCTCGGGGGCGTAGCGCTCGACCTGTCCTTCTTCGTACTGATGATCATCGTCTACATCCTGATCACCGTCGTGAGCCGGCTGTGAACGCGGCTGTGAACGATACGGTCTTGCCGATTGCCGACGACAACGTTGAGGTGAAGAAGAGATGCCGCTGAGCCCCGAGGACGTGCGGAACAAGCAGTTCACGACCGTCCGCCTCCGAGAAGGCTATGACGAGGACGAGGTCGATGCCTTCCTCGACGAGGTCGAGGCAGAACTGACCCGCCTGCTCCGCGAGAACGAGGACCTGCGCGCCAAGCTGGCCGCCGCAACGCGTGCCGCCGCGCAGAACCAGCAGCAGGCCATGCGCAAGCCCGAGCCGCAGGACCAGCGTCCGGGTGCTCCGGTGCCCGCCGCCATATCGGGACCGCAGCCGGTGCCGCCGAACCAGCAGCAGATGGGCGGCCCGCCGCAGCTTCCGGGCGGTGCCCCGCAGCTGCCGGCCGGCCCCGGCGGCCACGGCCACGGTCCCCAGGGCCCGCACGGTCCCGGCCCGATGGGACAGAACGGTCCGATGGGTGGCCCGATGGGCGGACCCATGGGACAGAACGGACCGATGGGGCAGAACCCCATGGGCCAGAACGGCCCCATGGGCGGCCCCCAGCTGCCGCAGCCGGGCCAGGGCCCGGGTGGCGACAGCGCAGCCCGTGTCCTCTCCCTCGCTCAGCAGACGGCCGATCAGGCGATCGCGGAGGCCCGTTCCGAGGCCAACAAGATCGTCGGCGAGGCCCGCAGCCGTGCCGAGGGCCTGGAGCGCGACGCCCGCGCCAAGGCGGACGCCCTCGAGCGGGACGCGCAGGAGAAGCACCGCGTGGCCATGGGCTCCCTGGAGTCCGCCCGCGCCACGCTGGAGCGCAAGGTCGAGGACCTGCGCGGCTTCGAGCGCGAGTACCGCACGCGGCTGAAGTCCTACCTGGAGAGCCAGCTGCGCCAGCTGGAGAACCAGGCGGACGACTCGCTGGCCCCGCCGCGCACCCCGGCCGCCGCGTCGCTGCCGCCGGCCCCTTCCATGAGCGGGTCGATGGCCTCGGCCGGTGCCGGTATGGGCGGCCACTCCATGGGTGGCAACTCCATGGGCGGCAACCAGACCATGGGCGGCCACGGCGGCCCGTCGTCGGGCACCCCGTCGTACGGCGGTCAGCAGCAGATGTCGCCGGCCATGACGCAGCCGATGGCACCGGTGCGGCCGCAGGGCCCGCAGCCGATGCAGGCGCCGTCGCCGATGCGGGGTTTCCTGATCGACGAGGACGACAACTGACGGGTTAGCCCGTCGGCACACATGGGCCGGGCCCCTGGGAATCCCAGGGGCCCGGCCCATTTCGTCACCTCATGGCAACGGCGAAGGCCCCCGGCGCTGCGCGCCGGGGGCCTTCGTTCACCCGATTGCTTACGCCTTACGGAGGCGGAACGTCAGTCCGAGGCCCTCGTCGGTGAACGGCTCGCCGTAGGAGTCGTCCGCGTCACCGGAGGCGAAGTCGGTCGCCAGGACCTCGTCCGCGATCAGGCCCGCGTGCTCGGTCAGCGCGGTCACCGTCTCCTCGTCGGTGGACGCCCACCGCAGGGCGATCCGGTCGGCCACGTCCAGGCCGCTGTTCTTGCGCGCCTCCTGGATCAGCCGGATCGCGTCGCGGGCCAGGCCCGCGCGCCGCAGCTCCGGGGTGATCTCCAGGTCCAGGGCCACCGTGGCACCCGAGTCGGAGGCCACCGACCAGCCCTCGCGCGGCGTCTCGGTGATGATCACCTCGTCGGGAGCCAGCTCGACCCGCTCGCCGTCGACCTCCACGGACGCCGTGCCCTCGCGCAGCGCCAGCGACAGGGCCGCCGCGTCGGCCGCGGCGATCGCCTTGGCCACCGCCTGCACGCCCTTGCCGAAGCGCTTGCCCAGCGCACGGAAGTTCGCCTTCGCCGTCGTGTCGACCAGCGAACCGCCGACCTCCGACAGGGACGCCAGCGAGGAGACGTTCAGCTCCTCGGCGATCTGCGCCCGCAGCTCCTCGCCCAGCGACTCGAAGCCGGCCGCCGCGACCAGCGCGCGCGACAGCGGCTGGCGCGTCTTGACGCCGGACTCGGCGCGCGTGGCGCGGCCCAGCTCGACCAGGCGCCGGACCAGCACCATCTGCTTCGACAGCTCCGCGTCGATCAGCGCGCTGTCGGCCTGCGGCCACGACGACAGGTGGACGGAGTCCGGGGCCTGCGGCTCCACCGGCACGACCAGGTCCTGCCACACGCGCTCGGTGATGAACGGCACCAGCGGCGCCATCAGCTGCGTGACCGTGCGGACGACCTCGTGCAGCGTGCGCAGCGCGGCCGGCTCGCCCTGCCAGAAGCGGCGGCGCGAGCGGCGGACGTACCAGTTGGACAGGTCGTCGACGAACGACGACAGCAGCTTGCCCGCGCGCTGGGTGTCGTAGGCCTCCAGGGCCTGCGTGACCTGCTCGGTGAGCGTGTTCAGCTCGCCGAGCAGCCAGCGGTCGATCAGCGGGCGGTCGGCCGGCGCCGGGTCGGCCCCGCTCGGCGCCCAGCCGGACGTGCGGGCGTACAGGGCCTGGAAGGCGACGGTGTTCCAGTAGGTGAGCAGCGTCTTGCGCACCACCTCCTGGATCGTGCCGTGACCGACGCGGCGCGCCGACCACGGGGAGCCGCCGGCCGCCATGAACCAGCGGACCGCATCCGCGCCGTGCTGGTCCATCAACGGGATCGGCTGGAGGATGTTGCCCAGGTGCTTGGACATCTTCCGGCCGTCCTCGGCCAGGATGTGACCGAGGCAGACCACGTTCTCGTACGACGACTTGTCGAAGACGAGCGTGCCCACCGCCATCAGGGTGTAGAACCAGCCGCGGGTCTGGTCGATGGCCTCGGAGATGAACTGCGCCGGGTAGCGCTTCTCGAACAGCTCCTTGTTCTTGTACGGGTAGCCCCACTGGGCGAACGGCATCGAGCCCGAGTCGTACCAGGCGTCGATGACCTCCGGCACGCGGACGGCGGTGTGCGCGCAGCCCTCGGCCGTACAGGTGAAGGTCACCTCGTCGATGAACGGGCGGTGCGGGTCCAGGCCGCTGCGGTCGGTGCCGGTCAGCTCCGACAGCTCCGCCAGCGAACCGACGCAGGTCAGGTGCCCCTCCTCGCAGCGCCAGATGGGCAGCGGAGTGCCCCAGTAGCGGTTGCGGGACAGCGCCCAGTCGATGTTGTTGTTCAGCCAGTCGCCGAAGCGGCCGTGCTTGACCGACTCGGGGAACCAGTTGGTCTGCTCGTTCTCCTGGAGCAGCCGGTCCTTGATCGCGGTCGTCCGGATGTACCAGGACGGCTGTGCGTAGTAGAGCAGCGCGGTGTGGCAGCGCCAGCAGTGCGGGTAGCTGTGCTCGTAGGCGATGTGCTTGAACAGCAGACCGCGCTCGGACAGGTCCGCGACGAGCTTCTCGTCGGCCTTCTTGAAGAACAGGCCGCCGACCAGGCCGAGGCCCTCCTCGAAGGTGCCGTCCGGACGGACCGGGTTCACCACCGGCAGGTCGTAGGCCCGGCAGGTCCTCAGGTCGTCCTCACCGAAGGCGGGCGCCTGGTGCACCAGACCGGTGCCGTCCTCCGTCGTGACGTACTCGGCGTTGACGACGAAGTTCGCGCCCTCCAGCTCGACCAGGTCGAACGGGCGGCGGTAGGCCCAGCGCTCCATCTCGCGGCCGCTGAAGCTCTGGCCGGTGGCCGTCCAGCCCTCGCCGAGGGCCTTCTCCAGCAGCGGCTCGGCCACGACCAGCTTCTCGTTGCCGTCGGTCGCCACGACGTAAGTGACGTCGGGGTGCGCGGCGGCGGCCGTGTTCGACACCAGCGTCCACGGGGTGGTCGTCCACACCAGCAGCGACGCCTCGCCGGCCAGCGGGCCGGAGGTCAGCGGGAAGCGGACGAAGACGGAGGGGTCCACGACCGTCTCGTAGCCCTGCGCCAGCTCGTGGTCGGACAGGCCGGTGCCGCAGCGGGGGCACCAGGGGGCGACGCGGTGGTCCTGGACCAGCAGGCCCTTGTTGAAGATCTCCTTCAGCGACCACCAGACGGACTGGACGTAGTCCGGGTCCATCGTCCGGTAGGCGTCGTCCAGGTCGACCCAGTAGCCCATGCGCGTGGTCAGCTCGGCGAACGCGTCCGTGTGGCGGGTCACCGACTCGCGGCACTTCGCATTGAACTCGGCGATGCCGTACGCCTCGATGTCCTGCTTGCCGGAGAAGCCCAGCTCCTTCTCGACGGCGAGCTCCACCGGCAGACCGTGGCAGTCCCAGCCGGCCTTGCGGCCCACGTGGTAGCCCTGCATCGTCCGGAACCGGGGGAAGACGTCCTTGAAGACGCGCGCCTCGATGTGATGGGCGCCGGGCATGCCGTTCGCGGTCGGCGGGCCCTCGTAGAAGACCCACTCGGGGCGGCCCTCGGACTGCTCGAGGGTACGGGCGAAGGTCTTGTTCTCACGCCAGAACTCGAGCACGGCGTGCTCGAGCGCGGGCAGGTCGACCTGTGCGGGTACCTGGCGGTACTGCGTCATCGGCTCCTCCGGCGGGACGATTGGTGCGCTGTCCGTCGGAGGGACGAGATGCGCCGTCGCGCTCCCGCGGTACCACCCTCCTTGGCCGCGGACGCCTCGTGTGCCGTCCCCGGCCCCCTCATTGGGCCGCGATGCCGGTTCTACTGACCCCGCACGGGGTGTTCCTCCGGCGGCTCCGGGCTGATCTTCACGACCGCGCACACCTCCGGGCTCCCACCGTCCCCGGCTCGCTGCTGGCTGCGTGCGGCGCTACTGGTCCCATCGACGCCTTTCGCTGCGCCCAGTGTACGGGGCGCACGCCTGGGCGGCCGACCCATTTGAGGGCCGGAGGCGGGGCGCACGCCCCCGGACCGGCGTGCCCCGTTGCCGCATGCCGTGCGCCGATTTATCGTTCCCGCACGATTTGCGCGCAAGATCATAAAATGTGAAGGGGTAGCGGCATGGCGGAAAAGTCGACGACGCGCAAGTCGGCTGCGCCTCCGGCCGCCGCCGGGAAGAAGACGACGGCCGCCAAGGCGGCCGGGAAGAAAACGACGGCCGCACCGTCCGGAGGCGGGAAGAAGGCGACGGCCAAGGCCGCCCCCGCGAGGGCCACCAAGGCGGCCGGGAAGACGACGCCCGCACCATCCGGAGGCGGGAAGAAGACGACCGGCCCGGCCGCAAAGCGAGCCGCGGCACCGGCGACCAAGAAGGCCGCGCCTGGCAAGAAGGCGGCCGGTCCGGCTGCGCCGCAGGCCGACGCGGCACCCGCGAAGAAGGCGGTGGCCAAGAAGGCGGCGGCGAAGAAGGCCGTGCCCGGCAAGAAGGCGGCGGTCGCGCCGTCCGGAGGCGCGGCAGCCGCAAAGGGTGGCGCCAAGAAGGCGCCCGCGGCGAAGAGGACGGCGGCCAAGGCCGCCCCCGCGAAGAAGGCCGCAGCGGGAGCCGAGGCACCGGCGGCCCCGCCCGCGAAGAAGGCGGTGGCCAAGAAGGCCGTGCCCGGCAAGAAGACGGCCGGTTCGGCGGCGGCCCCGCCCGCGAAGAAGACGGCGGCCAAGAAGGTCCCGCCGGGCAAGAAGGCAGCCGCGCCGTCCGAAAGCGCGGCACCGGCGGCGGGCGGCGCCAAGAAGACGGCCGCCAAGGCTGCCGCGCCCGGCAAGAAGGCGGCGGTCAAGAAGGCGGCCGAGCAGCCTGAAAACGCCGCCCCGGCGGCAGGCGGCGCCAAGGCCGCGGCGGCCAAGAAGGCTGCGCCCGGCAAGAAGGCCGTCGGCTCTGCCGCGCCGCAGGCCCACGCGGCCGCCGCCACGGGTGCGCGGGCCGGCAAGAAGGCCGCAGCCGGCCGGGCGGCGGGCCCCGCCGAGGAGGTGCCGCCCGGTGCGGGCGGCGGCACCGCCGGGGCGGAGGGGGTGGCTGGGCACGGGGAGAGCGTCGCATCGGCCAAAAAGGGGGCGGGGGCGGGGAAGTCGGCCGTTGCGGGGAAGACTGCCACGGTGACCGAGGCGCAGGCCGCCGAGGGCACCGCGCGGGCCCGTGGGGGTTCCGTGGTGAAGAAGGCCCCGGCCGCCCCGGCCGCTGCGGCCGAGGAGTCCGCACCGGCGGCGACGGCGGTGCCCGCTGAACAGACGGGAGCCAGGACGGTGGCTGCGAAGAAGACCATGGGTGCGAAGGTTCCGGGGGCCCGGGCGGTGGCGCCGGGGGAGCTCGTGGTGCGGCCGGGGGAGGAGCCCTGGTCGCCGGCGGAGGTGGCGGAGGCCCGGACGCTCCTGTCGGAGGAGATGCTGCGGTTGCGGTCGGAGATCGAGGCGTCGGAGGCGGCGATCAGCGGTCTGATGCGGGATTCCGGTGACGGGGCGGGCGACGATCAGGCGGACACGGGGACGAAGAACATCACCCGGGAGCACGAACTGGCCCTGGCGGCGAACGCCCGCGAGATGCTGGTGCAGACGGAGCGGGCGCTGGAGCGGCTGGAGGCCGGTACGTACGGCCGGTGCGAGAACTGCGGCAATCCGATCGGCAAGGCGCGGATGCAGGCGTTCCCGCGGGCCACGTTGTGCGTGGAGTGCAAGCAGCGGCAGGAACGCCGCTGACCGGCGCCCCGGCGCGTGCCGTACCCTCGTCCTCAGTCAGCAGGACGACACTCCAGGGACTCACGTGACTGAGGCGGAACAGACCGGACGGCCCACCGAGGCGGCGGCCGGCGGGGAGGCCGGGCCCAGGGGCCGGCGGCGGATCGCGGTGCTGCTGGTCGTGGCCGCCCTGGCCTATCTGCTGGATCTGGGCAGCAAGCTGCTGGTGGTGGCCCATCTGGAGCACCACGATCCGATCCGGGTGATCGGCACGTGGCTGCAGCTGGAGGTGATCCGCAACCGGGGTGCGGCGTTCGGCATCGGCGAGGCGATGACCATCGTCTTCACGGTCATCGCCGCGGCGGTGATCGTGGCGATCGCCCGGATCGCCCGCAAGCTGTACAGCCTGCCGTGGGCGGTCGCGCTGGGGCTGCTGCTCGGCGGGGCGCTGGGCAATCTCACCGACCGGCTGTTCCGTTCGCCGGGCGGTTTCGAGGGCGGCGTGGTGGACTTCATCGCGCCCGCGCACTTCGCGGTCTTCAACCTCGCGGATTCGGCGATCGTCTGCGGCGGGATCCTCATCGTGATCCTGTCGTTCCGGGGCCTGGACCCGGACGGCACCGTCCACAACGACTGAGCCCGGGACGGGCGCCGTGCGCCCGTCCGTCATACTCGACGGGTGAGCACGATTCCCGAGACCCGCGCCCTCCCCGTACCCGATGGCCTGGAGGGCGAGCGCGTCGACGCCGCGATCGCCCGAATGTTCGGCTTTTCCCGCACCAAGGCCGCCGAGCTGGCCGCCGCGGGCAAGGTCCAGGTGGACGGGGCGGTGGCGGGGAAGTCCGACCGGGTGACCGGGGGTGCCTGGCTGGAGGTCGAGATGCCGGCGCCGCCGGCGCCGGTGCAGGTGGTCGCCGAGCCCGTGGAGGGCATGGAGATCGTCCATGACGACGACGACATCGTCGTGATCGTCAAGCCGGTGGGCGTGGCCGCGCACCCCAGCCCGGGCTGGACGGGCCCGACGGTCATCGGGGGGCTGGCCGCGGCGGGCTACCGCATCTCCACCTCGGGTGCCGCGGAGCGCCAGGGCATCGTGCACCGCCTGGACGTGGGCACGTCCGGCCTGATGGTGGTGGCCAAGTCCGAGCGGGCGTACTCCCTGCTGAAGCAGCAGTTCCGCGAGCGTACGGTCGACAAGCGCTACCACGCGCTGGTGCAGGGCCACCCGGACCCGATGAGCGGCACGATCGACGCGCCGATCGGCCGTCACCCGCACCACGACTACAAGTGGGCGGTCATCGCCGACGGCAAGCCGTCGGTCACCCACTACGACCTGATCGAGGCGTTCCGGGCGGCCAGCCTGCTGGACATCAAGCTGGAGACGGGCCGCACCCACCAGATCCGGGTGCACATGTCCGCGCACCGTCACCCGTGCGTCGGCGACCTGACCTACGGCGCGGACCCGACGATGGCCAAGCGCCTGAAGCTGACCCGCCAGTGGCTGCACGCGGTGCGGCTGGGCTTCGAGCACCCCTCGGACGGCCGCTGGGTGGAGTTCGAGAGCGCCTACCCGGACGACCTGCAGTACGCCTTGGACAGGGTGCGCGCCGAGAGCGCATAGCGTCAGGGGCCCGTGGGGCGGGCGGGGCGCGGTTGAGGCAGGCTGGAGGAGGTCTGTTCGATCGCACCGACCCGCCCGGAGGGCATCCGTGGACCAGCTCGCCCTGCTGTTCGTCCTCCTGCTCGGCGCGCTGGTCACGGTGCCGCTGGGGGACCGGCTGGGAGTGCCGTCCCCGGTCCTGATGACGATCGGCGGGATCGTCCTGGCCCTGCTGCCGTTCGTGCCGAACGTGGACATCCCGCCGGAGTACATCCTCCCGCTGGTGCTCCCGCCCCTGCTGTACGCCACCGCCCAGCGCACCTCGTGGCGGCAGTTCGCGGCCAACAAGCGGCCGATCTTCCTGCTGGCGGTCGCGCTGGTCTTCGTCACGACCGCGGCCGTCGCCGCCGTGGCCAATGTGATCGTGCCCGGCATCTCCGTCGCCGCCGCCGTGGCCCTGGGCGCGCTGGTGGCGCCCCCGGACCCGGTCGCCGTCACCTCCGTCGCCGGCGAGCTGGGCCTGCCGCGCCGCCTGGTGTCCATCCTGGAGGGCGAGGGCCTCTTCAACGACGTCACGGCCATCGTGCTCTACCACGTGGCCATCGCCGCGGCCGTCAGCGGCACCTTCTCGGTACCGCAGGCCATCGGCGCGCTGGTGCTCTCGGCGGTGGTGGCCGTCGCCGTCGGCCTGGCCCTGGGCTGGGCCGCGCGGCGGCTGATGACCGTCCTGGGCGACGCCACCCTGCAGATCGGCCTGACCCTGCTGGTGCCGTTCGTCTCCTACGTCCTGGCCGAGGAGCTCAAGGGCTCGGGCGTCCTGGCCGTGCTGACCACCGCCCTGTACCTGGCCGAGTACACGCACGACCCCGACGACGTGCTGGGCCGGCTGGCCGGGCACACCTTCTGGGAGGTCGTCGACACCCTCGTCACGGGTGTCGCCTTCGGCCTCGTCGGCCTGGAACTGCACAACGCCGTCAGTACGGCCTCCGGCCGCTGGGGCGAGATGCTGGCCATCGGCGGCAGCGTGGTCGCGGTGGTCGTGGGCGTACGGCTGATGTGGCTGCTGCCCGCCGCCTGGCTGACGAAGAAGCTGCACAAGCGCCGGGACGTCGACGAGGAGATCCTGGTCAGCTGGCGCGAGACGGTCGTGGCCTGGTGGTCCGGCATGCGCGGGGTGGCGACCGTCGCCCTGGCCCTGGCCATCCCGCTGACCAAGCAGGACAAATCCGCCTTCCCGGCCCGCTCGGAGATCCTCTTCATCGCGTTCGCGGTCATCATCGTCACCCTCGTCGTCCAGGGCCTGACCCTGCCGCGGCTGGTGAGGATGCTCGGGGTCAGCGAGGACACCGACGCCAGCCGGGAGCTGGAGCGGCAGCTGGCCGCCCGGGCGGCGAAGGCGGCCCGGCACCGGCTGATGGAGATCGTCGAGGCCGAGGACCTCTCCGAGGACATGATGGAGGCGCTCGGCCGGCGGGCCTACGACATCGGCGCGCGCATCAGCCCCGACATGGTCGACGAGGAGCGCCGCGAGGCGCAGGCGCAGCGCGTCGCCCGGCTGCGCACGCTGCACCGGGTGCAGGCCGAGCTGCTCTCGGCGGCCCGGCGCGAGGTCATCGCCGCCCGCAGCGAGACGGGCATGGACCCGGAGGTCGTCGACCGGGTGCTGCGGCACCTGGACGAGCGGACCCTGCGCGGCATCTGAGGGGCGGCCGCCTCGGTCTGCCTCGGGCCGCCGCGGGCCGTCTCAGGTCGTGCCCGGGCCCGGCCCGATGTCGCCCGAGGTGGGCGGGGCCTGCCGGCGGTCGGGCGCGTCCTCGAGACCGGGGGCGGGCGCGGTGTTGATGCGCGGCAGCGCGTAGGGATGCTCGCGGCGCAGCCACGCCACCAGTTCCTCGCGCACCACGCAGCGCAGCGTCCACACGTCGTCGGGGTCCTTGGCCGTCACCAGGGCCCGTACCTGGATGGTCGACGGCGTCGTGTCGGTGATCACCAGGCTCCAGGCCCGCCCGTCCCACTCGGGCACGCCCTTGAGCAGCCGGTGCAGGTGCTCGCGCATCAGGTCGATGGGGGCCGCATGGTCCAGGTGCAGGTAGACCGTGCCGGTCATCCGCGGATTGCCGCGCGACCAGTTCTCGAAGGGCCGGCCCGTGAAGTACGACACCGGCATGGTGATCCGGCGCTCGTCCCAGGTCGTGACGACCAGATAGGTCAGCGTGATCTCCTCGACGGTGCCCCACTCGCCGCCCACCACGACGGTGTCGCCTATGCGCACCATGTCGCCGAAGGCGATCTGCAGCCCCGCGAAGAGGTTGCCGAGCGTGGACTGCGCGGCCACACCGGCCACGATGCCGATCAGGCCGGCCGAGGCCAGCATCGAGGTGCCCACCGCCCGCATGCCGGGGAAGGTCAGCAGCATCGCCGCGACCGCCACCACGCCCACCACCGCCGTGACGACACGGCGGATCAAGGTGACCTGCGTGCGTACCCGGCGCATGCGCGCCGCGTCCCGCGCCCCGGCCGCGTACCGCGCGTACCCCGCCTCGACCACCGCCGTGGCCAGCCGCGCCGCCAGCCATGCGCAGGCGCCGATCAGCACCAGCGTCAGCACCTGGCCCACCACGGTCTCCCGGTAGGCGGGCATGCGCAGCGAGGTGTAGCCGCCGCGCAGCAGCGCCGCGCACAGCACCAGCCGCAGCGGCATGCGGCAGCGGCGCAGCAACGGCCACAGCGCATCCTCGGGGTGCCGCTCGGCGATCCGGCGGACGATCTGGTCGGCGATCCAGCCGACGACGAGCGTGACGAACAGCGCGCCGCCGACGACCGCGAGGGGACGCAGCACGTCCTCCATGGGCCTTCAGCTCCTTCCGGCGACCTGCCGGGGCGCGTCCCTGCCACGACCGTAACTGGCACGATGGGGACACGCGATCCAGCAGTTAAGGAAGTGACCACGTGACAACCTCGGACCAGGACTCCCCTACCACGATCCTGCTCTTCCATTCGGCCTACGGTCCGCGCCCGGCCGTACACGCCGCGGCGGACCGGCTGCGCGCCGCCGGGTACGAGGTGCACGTACCGGACCTCTACGAGGGCCGCACCGCCGACACCGTCGAGGACGGCATGGAGATCAAGGACGAGATCGGCCGGGAGGAACTGCTGCGCCGCGCCGTCCGGGCGGCCGCCCCGCTCTCGGCCCGCGGCCTGGTCTACGCCGGCTTCTCGCTCGGCGGCTCGATCGCGCAGAACCTGGCCCTCGGCGACGAGCGGGCCCGCGGCCTGCTGCTCCTGCACGGCACCTCCGACCTGCCGGAGGACGCCTCGGTGGACGACCTGCCCGTGCAGCTGCACGTGGCCGACCCCGACCCGTTCGAGCCGCACGACTGGCTCAACGCCTGGTACCTGCGCATGCAGCGGGCCGGCGCCGACGTGGAGGTCCACCGCTACCCGGGTGCGGGCCACCTGTTCACCGACCCCGACCTGCCCGACTACGACGCCGAGGCGGCCGAGGACGCGTGGCGGGTCGCCCTGGGCTTCCTGGCGGAACTGAAGGGTTGAGCGCGTAAGGGGCGCAGGGCGGTGCCGATCTGCGGTTGCCGCCGCTTGGGCGCGACACGGCAGCCCGTCTGCGGGTGCGTCGTGGCTTGTCGCGCAGTTCCCCGCGCCCCTAAGGGGCGCCGTGGCTGGTGCAGTGCCCCGTCAGGGGCGCGGGGAACTGCGCGATCGGCCACCGACGGCCCGCAGTCGACGCACCGCCCCGCGCCCCTGGCGGGGCGCCGTGACGAAGGTCAGCTGGGCGGCAGTTCCAGCGGCTCCGGGTCCTTCGGCGCGAACAGCGCCGTCAGCCCCAGGTGCACGGCCATCGCCGCCAGCGGCCAGGCCAGCAGCATGCCCTTGGCCGCCAGCTTCAGCGGGGCGTCGAAGACCACGCCCTTGCCCACGGCCTTCGCGTGGGCGACCACGTCCTGCGCGGGGCCCAGCCACACGCCCAGCCGCCAGCCGATCAGCGAGGCCAGCAGCGAGCCGACCGCGAGCGCGACCACGACCGCGATGCCGCCCACTCGCCGCACCCACACCACCGCCGCGGCGCTGAGCGCGCCGAAGCCCACGCCGAGCAGCCCGAACCAGCCGTCCGCGCCGATCGCCTGCTCGCCCTCGGTGTTCCTCAGGTACACGGCCTTGCCGTCGGAGATCAGCGGCACGCGCGGCGCCAGCCACACCCACAGCAGACCCAGCAGCACACCGCAGACCGTCACCGCCGCCAGCACGACCGCCGCCGTCCGCAGCTCGGCCCGGGCCTCGGCCCGGGCGGCCTCGCGGGCGGCGTCGTCGTGCGGGGCCGGCGGGACCGGCGGGGACGCGGGGGCGGGCTCCGGTGCCCGGTCGTGACCGGCGGAGGGGTCGCCCGGAGGGGTCAGTGGTGCGCTCACACGGCCATCGTGCCAGGCCCCGGCGCCGGCTCCACCGGCAGGAGGGTCCTCGCGGCGCGTCACCGCACCGCCGCCCGCCGGTAGGCCCAGGTGGCCACGGCCAGCGACAGCACGCCGACGCCCGCGCACACCCCCAGGTCGACGGCGATCAGCAGCCAGTCGGGGCGCGCGTCGAAGCTGTGCGCCAGCGCCTCCACGCCGTACGTCGACGGCAGCAGGTCACGGGCGTAGGCGATGGGGGCCGGCAGGTGGGCGGCCGGCAGCACGCCCAGCAGCAGCGCCGCCGACATGCCCAGCTGGCCGCACAGCGTCGCCAGCTCCTGGCGCGGCGCCAGCAGGCCCAGGGCCGCGCCCAGTCCGGACAGGGCCGCGCCCGACAGCGGGATCACCGCCGCCAGCACCCACAGGTGCCCCAGCGGCAGCCCGAACAGCACGCTGCCCACCACCGCCGTCACCACGGTGCCGGGCACGGTGAACGACGCGTACGCGCCCGCCGCGCCCAGCACCACCGCGGCGGGCGGCACGGGCAGCGTCGCGTAGTGGTCCAGGCCGCCGCTCGCGCGCAGCTGGCCGAAGTACTGGGCGAGCAGGTTCAGGGCCACGAACGCCACGACCAGCACGCTGGAGCCGGCCACCACCGCCCGTGCCGCGTCGCCGCCGTCGACGACCCCGCGCATCAGGACCATGATCCCGACCGACTGGAAGGTCGCCACGAACAGCAGCGGGATCCGGGCGACCCGGGCCCGCGAGAGCTGGGCGCGGTAGACCGCGGCCAGCGCGGGCAGCAGGCGCGCGGCGGGCGCCAGCGGGAAGGCCGCCTCGCCCTCGGGCCGCGGCCGGCCCTCGCCCTGGACCCGGACCCGACCGGACACCGCCTCGGCGGACACGGCACTCAACGGCGACAGCTCCTCTTCATCCCTTCACCAGCCCCTGCGAACGGTCGCCGCCCAGCGCCAGGTAGACGTCCTCCAGGCTCGGCGTGGCGAGCGTGAAGTCGTCCAGCGCGGCGAAGGCCGGGCCACCGGTGACCGCGGCCACGGCCGCACGGGCGTCCGCCGGGGCCAGCCGCAGCGACCAGCGGCGGCCGGTCTCCTGCGCCGCCTCGCGCAGCGCCGCCACCTCCGGCACCTCCAGCGGCGGCTCGGCCCGCCAGACCAGGTCCACCCGGACCTCGTCGCCGACCAGCTGCTTGAGCCCGGCCGGGGTGTCGCAGGCGATGATGCGCCCCTCGTCCAGCACGGCGACACGGTCGAGGACCGTCTCCGCCTCGATCACATTGTGGGTCACCAGCAGCACCGTGGTGCCGCGCTCGGCACGCCGCCGGTCCACGGCCGACCACACCGCGCGCCGGGCCACCGGGTCCATGCCGGTGGTGGGCTCGTCCAGGACGAGCAGCGCTCGCTCGCCCACCAGGGCCGCCGCGAAACAGGCCAGGCGCCGCTGCCCGCCGGAGAGCTTCTTCAGCGGGCGGGCGGCGATCGCGGCCAGCCCCAGCTCGTCGAGGACCTCGTCGCGCTCGGCGCGGGCGGCGCGCAGTGACAGCCCGCGCAGCCGGCCCGTGGTCTCGGCGGCCAGCGCGACGGTCAGTTCGTCCAGGGCGGTGGAGGACTGCCCCAGGTACCCGATCAGGCGCGCCGCCCGCTCGGGGTGGCGCACCAGGTCGTGCCCCAGGAGGTCGATCGTCCCCTCGTCGGGGCGCAGCAGGCCGGTCAGCTGGCGCACCAGCGTGGTCTTGCCGGCGCCGTTGGGGCCCAGCAGCCCGAAGATCTCACCGCGGCGGACGTCGAGGTCGACGCCGTCGGTGGCGCGTACGCGGCTGCCGCCGCGCGCGGTGGGGTACGTCTTGACGAGGCCGCGTACGGTGCACGCCAGGTCGCCTGCGGCTCGCTCCGTTCTCACGACCAATGAGGGTACGCGCCCCACCGGCACCGACTCGCCGCAGGGGCGCCTAGCGCCTGTCCGGCGGACCGTGCGGTGCGCCCCGTAGGGGCGCGGGGAACTGCGCGATCGGCCACCGACGGCCCGCAGCCGAAGGCGCCACCCCGAGGCCCGGGCGAAGCACGGCACCCCGTCTGCGGGTGCGTCGTGGCTTGTCGCGCAGTTCCCCGCGCCCCTGAGGGGGCGCCGTGGTACCGCGTTCGCGCGGGCGCTCAGTCGGTCGCCGGGGCGTGTTCCGCGGCGGTGCGGGTGTCGATCTCGCGCCAGAAGCCGGCGCGGATCGCATAGCGGTCGCGCTCGTCGATCTGGTCGTCCTTGTGCGCCAGCAGCCCGAACCGCGCCGCGTACCGCAGCAGCTCGCCGTCGATGCGGTGCGGGATGCGCGGGTACTCGGTGGACAGATGCTGCAGGTGCAGCGGGTCCGTGAGCCGCTCCGCCCACCGCCGGGCGAAGACCTGGCCGACTTCGAAGGGGTCGCCGCCGACGGTGGTGATGTCCTCCTCGCGGTCCGCCCACCGCTGTTCGGCGCTGGTGAGCAGGGCCAGGGTCGGCAGGGCGGCGGTCTCGGGGGACTCGGCCTGGCCGTTGCCGCCGCGGTCCACAAGCCCCTTGTCGGAGGACCAGCGCAGGGTGGCGGTGGGGGTCACCACCGGAGTGCTGCCGTTCGCAGCGCCGTTGCCGTTGCCGTTCGCCGGGCCGCGGCCGAGGCCCGCGAGATCCTTCGGCGTGGGCACTCCGCGCGCGGCGGACGGCGCGGTCGCCGGGCGCGAGCCGTTGCGCTCGGCGGCCGGCCGCTCGTTCTCGGCGGCGTCGTCCGGCGGGCCCGAGGAGGAGGCGGTCTCGGGCAGCGGCGCGGCGAGGATCGCCGCGATCTCCGGACGCGGCACGGGCGGCGGCGCGCAGGGCCCCGTCAGCTCCTTGGGGCGGACGGCCCGGGTGATCCAGGTGCGGTCGAGCACCCGCCGTTCGTCGGCCTCGGCGACCAGGTCCTCGGACTGGTTGTAGTCGCCGTCGGCGGCCTGGACGGCCCACAGGTGGACGGCGACGCCGTGTTCCTTGGCGGCCATCAGTCCCGGCAGCAGGTCGCCGTCACCGGTGACCAGCACGATGTCGGAGCAGGCGCGGTTGCGGGCGAGTTCGGTGAGTTCGGCGTGCATGGCCGCGTCGACGCCCTTCTGCGCCCAGCGGCCGTCGCTGCGGGTCAGGGCGCCCAGCCGCACGGTGACCCGGGACATCACCCGCAGCCGGCGGTGTTCGGGTTGGGGGACGCGGTCGGGGGCGCCGTCGAACCAGTAGATGCGCAGCAGTGGCCGCTGGGTGTCGGCCTCGGCGCGCTCGCGCAGGCCCTGGATGAGGGTCGTGTGGTCGACGGTGATGCGGGAGCGCGCGGGTTCGCCGGCCAGCAGGCTCGCGGCGGCGCCCAGCAGATACCCGGCGTCCACCAGGACGACGCAGCGGTCCACGTTCCACCCTCTTTCCTTGCGGCATTCGAGTTCAGAAGTGCGGTCGCCCCCCGGCACCGTCGTGCCCCGGCCTCCTGGCTTTCCCAGGAGTCTGCCCGACCGCGCGGGGGTTATCAGCCCGAACTGGATCTTCGGCGTGGCGGATACGCGCATGGGGTGACGGACGCGCCGGTCACTCACGGTTATTGCCCGAAATGCGCCGTTCGGCGGTGCGTGCGAGGGTGGGCGCGAGGGGGCGACACCCGTGATCCGGAGGCAGAGCGGCATGGCCAAGAACAGGAAGCAGGACCGGAGCCAGCAGCGATCGAGCGCGGCCGAACGCGGCTCGCAGCAGGCCAGGAGCTCCTCGATCGAGTCGCAGTCCGAGCACCGGGCGTCCCAGGTCACCCCCGCGGACCTGGCCCGGAAGGGCAAGCAGCGGCGGTTCGGTCACAACTGACAGGCGCTTGGATGCGATTGAGGGGCGCGCCCGTGTCGTACGGGCGCGCCCCTCATGGCGTCGGGGTGCGGCTCAGCCGGCCAGGCAGGACGGGCCGAGCAGCTGCTTGAGGTCGCCGAAGAGCGCCGGGTCGGGGGTGACCCGGTGCCGGTCCAGGCGCAGCAGGGTGGTCTTGCGGGCGCCCTGGAGCTTGATGCGCACCTCGGTGGAGCCCTTGTGGTGGGTGAGCACCTGGCCGAGCCGCTCCACCAGCGGCGGGGTGACCTTGACCGTGGGAATGGTGATGATCACCGGGGCGTTGCTGCCGGCGTTGGACAGGTCGGGGACCATCAGCTCCATGGCGACCAGGCGGGGGATGTCCTCGCGCTTGTCGAGCCGGCCCTTGACGAAGACGACGGCGTCCTCGACGAGCTGGGTGGAGACCAGCTGGTAGGTGGCGGGGAAGAACATGCAGTCGATGGAGCCCGCCAGGTCCTCGACGGTGGCGATGGCCCAGGCGTTGCCCTGCTTGGTCATCTTGCGCTGCAGGCCGGAGATGATGCCGCCGATCGTCACGATCGCGCCGTCGGCGTGCTCGCCGCCGGTGAGCTGGGCGATGGCGGCGTCGGCCTTGTCGTTGAGGACGTGCTCGATGCCGAAGAGGGGGTGGTCGGAGACGTAGAGGCCGAGCATCTCCCGCTCCTGGGCGAGCAGGTAGGACTTCTCCCACTCGACGTCGGAGAACTCCACGTCCAGCCCGAAGCCCACGCCCTCGTCGGTGCCCTCGTCGCCCATGCCGCCGAAGAGGTCGAACTGTCCCTCGGCCTCCTTGCGCTTGACCTGCACCACGTTGTCGATCATCTGCTCGTAGTGCGCGGTCAGGCCCTTGCGGGTGTGGCCCATGGTGTCGAAGGCGCCGGCCTTGATCAGCGATTCGACGGTGCGCTTGTTGCAGACGACGGCCTCGACCTTGTCGAGGAAGTCGGGGAAGGAGACGTACTTCCCCTTGGACTTGCGGCAGCGGATGATCGAGTCGACGACGTTCTGGCCGACGTTGCGCACGGCGGTCAGGCCGAAGAGGATCACGTCGTCGCCCTGGGCCGCGAAGTTGGCCTCGGACTCGTTGACGTTGGGCGGCAGCACCTTGATGCCCATGCGCCGGCACTCGTTGAGGTAGACCGCCGACTTGTCCTTGTCGTCGCGCACCGAGGTGAGCAGGGCCGACATGTACTCGGCGGGGTAGTTCGCCTTGAGGTAGGCGGTCCAGTAGGAGACCAGGCCGTACGCGGCGGAGTGCGCCTTGTTGAAGGCGTAGCCGGCGAAGGGCACCAGCACGTCCCACAGCGCCTGGATGGCCTCGTCGGAGTAGCCCTTCTTGCGGGCGCCCTCCTGGAAGAGGACGAAGTTCTTCGCCAGCTCCTCGGGCTTCTTCTTGCCCATGACGCGGCGGAGGATGTCGGCCTCGCCCAGCGAGTACCCGGCGATGATCTGGGCGGCCTTCTGCACCTGCTCCTGGTAGACGATCAGGCCGTAGGTGACGTCCAGGACCTCCTTGAGCGGCTCCTCCAGCTCCGGGTGGATCGGGGTGATCTCCTGCTGGCCGTTCTTGCGCAGGGCGTAGTTGGTGTGCGAGTTCATGCCCATCGGGCCCGGGCGGTACAGCGCGGACACGGCGGAGATGTCTTCGAAGTTGTCGGGCTTCATCAGCCGCAGCAGCGAGCGCATGGGGCCGCCGTCGAACTGGAAGACGCCGAGGGTGTCGCCGCGCTGGAGCAGCTCGAAGGTCGTGGGGTCGTCGAGCGGCAGGCTCAGCAGGTCGATCTCGACGCCCTTGTTGGCCTTCACCATCTTGACGGCGTCGTCCATGATCGTCAGGTTGCGCAGGCCCAGGAAGTCCATCTTCAGCAGGCCGAGCGCCTCACAGCTGGGGTAGTCCCACTGTGTGATGGTCACGCCGTCGGTGTGCCGGACCCAGACGGGGACGTGGTCGGTGATCGTCTCGCTGGACATGATCACGCCGGCCGCGTGCACACCCATCTGCCGCACCAGGCCCTCGACGCCGCGTGCGGTGTCGATGACCTTCTTGACGTCCGGCTCGTTCTCGTACATCGCACGGACCTCGGCGGCCTCGCTGTAGCGCGGGTGCTGGGGGTCCAGGATGCCGGAGAGCGGGATGCCCTTGCCGAGGACGTCGGCGGGCATCGCCTTGGTGATGCGGTCGCCCATGGCGTAGGGGTAGCCCAGGACGCGGGCCGAGTCCTTGATGGCGTTCTTGGCCTTGATCGTGCCGTAGGTGCCGATCATGGCGACCTTGTCCTGGCCGTACTTCTCGGTGACGTACCTGATCACCTCGGCGCGCCGGCGCTCGTCGAAGTCGATGTCGACATCGGGCATCGAGATGCGCTCGGGGTTGAGGAACCGCTCGAAGATCAGACCGTGCGGGATGGGGTCGAGGTCGGTGATGCCGAGGGCGTACGCGACGATCGAGCCGGCCGCGGAGCCACGGCCGGGACCGACGGCGATGCCCTGGTTCTTGGCCCACATGATGAAGTCGGCGACCACGAGGAAGTAGCCCGGGAAGCCCATCGAGATGATCGTGTCCATCTCGTACTCGACCTGCTTCATGCGGTCCTCGGGGATGCCGCCG
Organism: Streptomyces sp. PKA51; assembly: GCF_057552455.1. Taxonomy (NCBI): domain Bacteria; kingdom Bacillati; phylum Actinomycetota; class Actinomycetes; order Kitasatosporales; family Streptomycetaceae; genus Streptomyces; species Streptomyces sp. PKA51. The sequence goes on along the minus strand of NZ_BAAJPZ010000030.1, from coordinate 4,651 downwards.
GGGAAGCGGCGGTGCATGCCCCGCATGGTCTCCTCGCGGAACCAGGTGACCTCGGTGTAGCCCTCGGGGATGTCGAACTTGGGCATCAGGTTCCGGAACTGGAACATGCCCTCGGTGTCGACCTGGTCGGCGATCAGCCGGGTGTTGGCGCAGCCCTCCTGCCAGGCGTCCGAGGAGTCGATGGCGTACATCTCCTCCGTGGACTTCAGGTAGTAGCCCGAGCCGTCGAAGCGGAAGCGGTCCGGGTCGGAGAGGTTCTTGCCGGTCTGGATGCACAGCAGGGCGTCGTGGGCCTCGGCCTCGTGCGCGTAGGTGTAGTGCGAGTCGTTGGTGACCAGGGGCGGGATGCCGAGCTTCTTGCCGATCTCCAGCAGACCGTCGCGGACGCGGCGCTCGATCTCGATGCCGTGGTCCATCAGCTCCAGGAAGTACCGGTCCTTGCCGAAGATGTCCTGGTACTCGGAGGCGGACTTCAGGGCCTCGTCGAACTGGCCGAGGCGCAGCCTGGTCTGCAGCTCGCCGGAGGGGCAGCCGGTGGAGGCGATCAGCCCCTCGGACCACTGGCTGATGGTCTCCTTGTCCATACGGGGCCACTTCGTCAGCCAGCCCTCCTTGTAGGCGTCCGAGGACAGCCGGAAGAGGTTGTGCAGGCCGGTGGCGTTGGCCGCCCAGATCGTCTTGTGGGTGTAACCACCCGAACCGGAGACGTCGTCGCGCTTCTGGTGCGGCTGGCCCCACTGGATGCGGCGCTTGTTGCGCCGGGACTCGGGGGCGACATACGCCTCGATGCCGATGATCGGGGTGATCCCGGCCTTCTGGGCGGAGTGGAAGAAGTCGTACGCGCCGTGGAGGTTGCCGTGGTCGGACATGGCGATGTGTGTCATGCCCATCTCATTGCAGGCATTGAACATGTCCTTGAGCCGCGCGGCACCGTCCAGCAGGGAGTACTGGGTGTGGACGTGCAGGTGCGTGAAGGGCGGCTTGTCGGCCACGGTGGAAGACCTCCGGCGGGAGCAGGCAGCGGGCGGGACAGCTTCGAAGGTTACCGGCCCCCACCGACAGCCGCGGGCACGCGGCGGTAGCCTCACGCGTTGAACGGCGGGCGCACATGCGTCCGCCCCATGACCCTCCCCGGCCCCCGCCGGGGTACCCGCACCAGGAGGACCAGCGATGGCGCTCGAGCACGACCGGGCCGCCCGGCGGGGCGAGGAGATCCTCGCCGTCTTCGACACCGCGTTCGGAGAACTGCTGGCGGCCGACCCGGCCGCCTTCCGCGTCAAGTTCCGGAAGATGGCCGCCTCCGCCTTCGCCTTCTACCGGGGCACGGCCTGCCTCTTCTACAACGACCTCGCCCACGAGCGGGACGCCGGCCCCTACCTGGACGACCGCACCTCCCGCGTGTGGATCCACGGCGACCTCCACGCCGAGAACTTCGGCACCTACATGGACGCGGGCGGCCGCCTCGTCTTCAACGTCAACGACTTCGACGAGGCCTACGTCGGCCCCTTCACCTGGGACCTCAAGCGCTTCGCCGCCTCGGTCGCCCTGCTCGGCCACGCCAAGGCGCTCAGTGACGACACCATCACCGAGCTCGTGGGGATCTACGCCGCCGCCTACCGCGAGCGCATCCACGCCCTGGCCACCGGCGCCAAGGATGACGAGATCCCCCCGTTCACCCTCGACACCGCCGAGGGCCCCCTCCTGGCCGCCCTGCGCGAGGCCCGCGCCCGCACCCGCTTCGGGCTGCTGGCGACCATGACCGAGATCCGCGAGCACGACCGCCGCTTCCTCGACGGCGACGGCTCGATAGCGCTCGACGCCGCCACCCGCTACAAGATCCTCGCCGCCTTCGACGGCTACCTGGAGACGCTGCCCGGCACCAGCCTGGCCCGCCCCGACTCCTACCGCGTCAAGGACGTCGTCGGCCGCCGCGGCATCGGCATCGGCAGCGCCGGCCTGCCCTCGTACAACATCCTCCTGGAGGGCAACAGCGACGCCCTGGAGAACGATGTCGTCATCTACATGAAGCAGGCGCAGACCCCCGCTGTCTCCCGGCACATCACCGACCCCGCCGTGCGCGCCTACTTCGAGCACGAGGGACACCGCACGGTGGTCTCCCAGCGCGCCCTGCAGGCCCACGCCGACCCGTGGCTGGGCTGGACGGAGCTGGACGGCGCCGGTCAGCTGGTCGCCGAGGTCTCGCCCTACGCCGTCGACCTCGACTGGTCCGACATCGACGACCCCGCACAGATGGCCGCCGTCGTCGCCGACCTCGGCCGGGCCACCGCCACCATGCACGCCGCCGCCGACGACACCAGCGGCCACTCGCTGGTGCCCTTCTCCACCGAGCGCGCCATCGATGCCGTCATCGCCGCCGACGAGGCCGGCTTCGCGCAGCTGCTCACCGACTTCGCCCACACCTACGGCGCCCGGGCCCGCGAGGACCACCGGATCTTCGTGGACCTCTTCCGCAACGGCCGGATCCCGGGCCTGTAACCGGGGGCTTTGGGGCCGGCCGCAGGGCATGACAGACTCTCGCACCATGGACATATCGGCGGCACGGCCGCGGGCACTGCGTGCGGCGCTGTTCACAGCGCTGTGCGTCATGCTGTCCGCCGCCTCCCACGTGCTGCTGTCCGGCCGTGCCCTGCCGCCGGCCGCCCTCGCCGGCGCCTTCGCCGGCGTCTTCGCGCTCGCCTACGCCCTGGCGGGCGCCGAGCGCGGCTACTGGCGCATCGCGGCCCTGCTCGTGCCACTGCAGCTGGCCTCCGCCGCACTGTTCACCGCAGGCCAGGACACCTGCTACGGCCGCCCCGGGCACGCCGGGCCCGGCGCGCTGACCTGGCTGTGCAGCGGCAGCATGGGCGGCCCGCTGGCCGGCCTCGCCGCCCCCGGCACCGGCCCCTGGCTGGTGCTGGCCGGGCACGTCGCCATCGGCCTGCTCGCCGCCCTGTGGCTGCGGCGCGGCGAGGCGGCCGTCGCCCGGCTGCTGCGCGCCGCCGCGGCCGCCGCCTTCCGCCCGCTGCTGCTGGCCGTCGCGGTGACCGCCGCCGCGGCCGCCTGGCTGCGCGCCCGCCCGGTCGTCCGCGGCAGCCGCCGCCCCGACCCGCGGCGGCCCCGGCTCCTGCCCCTCCTGCACGGTGCTTCCCGGCGCGGTCCGCCGGTCCTGCCCGCCCTCGGCTGACCCACGCCCCGGGCACGACCGGACGGACCACTACACGCACCCGCACCACGGAGAAGCAGCATCATGAGCAACCGCAACAGCTGGGAGAACAAGCAGACCGCCCGCGAGCGGCTGCGCGCCGAACGCGAGCGCCAGGCGAAGAAGGACAAGGCCCGCCGCCAGCTCCTCGTCGGCGGCGCGGTCGTCGGCGTCCTCGCCATAGCCGCCGGCATCGGCGTCTTCGTCGCCAAGTCCTCCGACGGCAGCGGCGGCGGCAACAGCGGCGAATGGGCCTCGGCCGCCAAGAAGACCCTGGTCAAGCCCGCCAACACCGCCGGCGACAACGGCACCGAGATCGTCATCGGCAAGAAGGACGCCGGCCACACCCTGGAGATCTACCAGGACATGCGCTGCCCGATCTGCTCCACCTTCGAGCAGAACGTCGGCGACACCATCGACAAGGACGTCAAGGACGGCACCTACAAGGTCTCGTACCACATTGGGACCTTCCTCGACCGCAACCCGCAGATCAGCGGCACGGGTTCGAAGAACGCCCTCAGCGCGCTCGGCGCCGCCCTCAATGTGAGCCCCGAGGCCTTCAGCGCCTACAACAAGGCCCTGTACGCCAAGGCCAACCACCCCGAGGAGACCAAGGACGACTTCTCCAAGGACGACGTCCTGCTGAAGGTCGCCCGGCAGGTCCCCGCCCTCAAGGGCAACGCCGCCTTCGAGAAGGACGTCAAGGAAGGCACCTACGACAAGTGGGCGCTGACCGTCTCCGACGAGTTCGACAAGCACAAGGACGTCACCGGCACCCCCACCATCAAGCTCGACGGCAAGAAGCTGACGGTGAAGACCCCTTACGGCGACGGCGCCCCCAACACCCCCGCCCAGTTCAGCTCCCTGGTCGCCGAGCAGATCAAGAAGTAGCCCCCGGCCGGCCGTGCGCATCCCGCACGGCCATCGATGCCGGAACGTGACACGGCGGCCCGGGACAGCCCGTGGCCGCCGTGGCACACTCGCCCGCATGGAGGGGACGGGCGGGGTGTTGCGAGGGGTGCGCGCGGGGGTGTTCACCGCCCTGTGCCTGACCCTCTCCGTCACCTCCCACGTCCTGCTCTCCCGGCTGCCGCTGCCGCTGACCACCGTCAGCGTGGTCGCGGCCGCGTACTTCGCCGTGGCCTGGGCCCTGGCCGGCCGCGAACGCGGCTACGGGGCCATCGCCACCCTGCTCGTCCCCCTGGAACTGGCCGCCGACACCCTCTTCACCAGCGGCCAGCACACCTGTTACGGCCCCGCCGGCGGACCGGTCACCGGCCCCCTGCACTCCATGGGCGTCGACCTCGTCTGCCGCGGCGGGGACGTGGGCGCCCCGCCGGCCGTCCCCACGGCGAGCACCGCCGCCCCCTGGCTGCTGCTCGCCGCGCACCTGGCCGCCGGCCTGCTCGCCGCCGCCTGGCTGCGCCGCGGCGAGGCCGCCCTGGCCGG
>NZ_BAAJPZ010000029.1:0-50473 GCF_057552455.1 Streptomyces sp. PKA51 | reverse complement strand
TTCGGGCTTTCCTCCGGGCGCTTCCCTTCGGTGTTTCCAACCTTACCAGATCCGATTTCCGTTCCGTTTCCGGTTCGGAATTCGTTTCCGGCTCCCTGTCGGAGCGGGGTTCCGACTTTATCATCGGATTTTCCCTCCGCTGACCGGGAGTCGATCGTGCACCCGGAGGCGCTCGCTCTTCCCGTCGCGGCGGAGTCGTAAACGTACTGGACGGCCGCGCCCGGACGCAAATCGAGCCGGGGCGGCCGTCCGTACGCTGACGGAGGGTCAGACCTCCACGACGACCGGGAGGATCATCGGGCGTCGGCGGTAGCTGTCGGAGACCCACTTGCCGACCGAGCGGCGCACCAGCTGCTGCAGCTGGTGGGGCTCGGCGATGCCGTCGGCGGCGGCCTTGGCGATGGCCTCCTCGATCTTCGGGACGACGGCCGCGAAGTCGGCGTCGTCGATGCCGGAGCCGCGGGCCTGGATCTGCGGGCCGCTGACGACCTTGCCGGTCGTGCTGTCGACCACGACGAAGACGGAGATGATGCCCTCGTCGCCGAGGATGCGGCGGTCCTTGAGGGATGCCTCGGTGACGTCGCCGACCGAGAGGCCGTCCACGTACACGTAGCCCGCCTGGACCTTGCCGACGATCTTCGCCTTGCCGTCGACGAGGTCGACGACGACGCCGTCCTCGGCGATGACGATGTGGTCCTTGGGGATGCCGGTCAGGGCACCGAGCTCCGCATTGGCCCGCAGGTGGCGCCATTCGCCGTGCACCGGCATCAGGTTCCTGGGCTTGCAGATGTTGTAGAAGTACAGCAGCTCGCCGGCCGAGGCGTGCCCGGAGACGTGGACGCGGGCATTGCCCTTGTGCACGACGTTGGCGCCCCAGCGGGTCAGGCCGTTGATCACGCGGTAGACCGCGTTCTCGTTGCCGGGGATGAGGGACGACGCCAGGATGACGGTGTCGCCCTGGACGATGCGGATCTGGTGGTCGCGGTTGGCCATGCGGGACAGCGCGGCCATCGGCTCGCCCTGGGAGCCGGTGCAGACCAGCACGACCTCGTCGTCGGGCAGGTCGTCGAGCGTCTTGACGTCGACGACGAGGCCCGCCGGGATCCGCAGGTAGCCCAGGTCGCGGGCGATGCCCATGTTGCGGACCATGGAGCGGCCGACGAAGGCGACCCGCCTGCCGTACTCGTGCGCGGCGTCCAGGATCTGCTGGATGCGGTGGACGTGGCTGGCGAAGCTGGCCACGATGATGCGCTTCTGGGCGCCCGCGAACACCTGGCGCAGGACGCCGGAGATGTCGCGCTCGGGCGGGACGAAGCCGGGGACCTCGGCGTTCGTGGAGTCCACGAGCAGCAGGTCGATGCCCTCCTCGCCGAGCCGGGCGAAGGTCGGCAGGTCGGTGAGCCGGCGGTCCAGCGGGAGCTGGTCCATCTTGAAGTCGCCGGTGTGCACCGCCATGCCGGCGGGGGTGCGGATGGCGACGGCCAGGGCGTCGGGGATGGAGTGGTTGACGGCGATGAACTCGCAGTCGAAGGGGCCCAGGCGCTCGCGGTCGCCCTCGGCGACCTCGAGGGTGTAGGGGCGGATGCGGTGCTCCTGGAGCTTGGCCTCGATGAGTGCGAGGGTCAGCTTGGAGCCGATCAGCGGGATGTCCGGCTTCTCGCGGAGCAGGTAGGGGACGCCGCCGATGTGGTCCTCGTGACCGTGCGTGAGCACGATGCCGTCGATGTCGTCGAGGCGGTCCCGGATGGACGAGAAGTCCGGCAGGATCAGATCGACTCCGGGCTGCTCCTCCTCGGGGAAAAGCACTCCGCAGTCGACGATCAGCAGGCGACCGCCGTACTCGAAGACGGTCATGTTGCGGCCGATCTCTCCCAGGCCGCCGAGCGGGGTGACGCGCAGGCCGCCCTCGGGAAGCTTCGGCGGGGGGCCGAGTTCAGGGTGCGGGTGGCTCAAAAGACTCTCCTCACCACGCACGCCACATGTCCATGGGACACATGGCGCGCGTGACCTTGGTGCACTTGCAATTGTCGTTTTCGATCATGAATGATCGTCGATGTTCAGTTGTGAAGTCTTGGTGTTAGAGCTGTACCCCGCCTGCGGCGAGATCGCTCGTCAGCCGGTGGGTCTGCTCGTCGGTGAGCTCGACCAGCGGCAGCCGCAGCGGGCCGGCGGGCAGGCCCTGCAGGGCGAGGGCGGCCTTGGTGGTGATGACGCCCTGGGTGCGGAAGATCCCGGTGTAGACCGGCAGCAGCCTGCGGTGGATTTCGGTCGCCTTGGCGACGTCGCCCGCGGTGTAGGCCTCCAGCAGGGCGCGCAGCTCGGGGGTGACGAGGTGGCCGACGACGGAGACGAAGCCGACCGCGCCGACGGACAGCAGCGGCAGGTTCAGCATGTCGTCGCCGGAGTACCAGGCCAGGTCCGAGCGGGCCATCGTCCAGCTCGCGCCGGCGAGGTCGCCCTTGGCGTCCTTGTTGGCGACGATGCGCGGGTGCTCGGCCAGGCGGACCATGGTGTCGGTCTCGATGGGCACGCCCGAGCGGCCGGGGATGTCGTAGAGCATCACGGGCAGCTCGGTGGCGTCCGCGATCGCCGTGAAGTGGCGGACGAGCCCCTCCTGCGGGGGCTTGTTGTAGTACGGGGTCACGGCCAGGATGCCGTGGGCGCCGGCCTGCTCGGCCGCGCGGGCGAGCTCGATGCTGTGGCGGGTGTCGTTGGTGCCGGCTCCGGCAACGACGTGGGCCCGGTCGCCGACCGCCTCGACCACGGCCCGGACGAGCTGTGCTTTCTCCGCATCGCTGGTGGTCGGGGACTCACCGGTGGTGCCGTTGACGACCAGGCCGTCGTTGCCTGCGTCGACGAGGTGGGTGGCGAGGCGCTGGGCGCCGTCGAGGTCGAGGGTGCCCTCGGCCGTGAAGGGCGTGACCATGGCGGTCAGGACCCGCCCGAAGGGCGTCTGCGGTGTGGAGGTCGGAGCCATGGGGGTCACGCTACTCGTTGCTCACCGTGAGGTGCCCCCTCGGGGAGCGCCTAAGGGATCCCGGCACTGCCTGCTCGGGGGTTCAAGCAGTGCCGGGTCCGTTTTTTCAGCCTAGATGAAGGTGGTTAAACGCCGCAATACGGACACCTGGCTCGCTGGGCCACGCAGCGGGATGTCACCGTCCGTGGCGGGCGCGCCGGGCGGGCCTCAGGGGGCGACGCGGCCGTTCTTGTTGAAGGCCTCGTAGGTGAGCGGCATGAGCTGCGCCCACGCCTCCTCCATCTTCTCGCCCACCATCTCGATCTCCCGCTGCGGGAACGAGGGGACCTTGGCCAGCTCGTGCTGGGTGCGCAGGCCGAGGAAGTGCATCAGCGAGCGGGCGTTGCAGGTGGCGTACATCGAGGAGTACAGGCCGACGGGCAGGACGGCGCGGGCGACCTCGCGGGCGACGCCGGCGTCCAGCATCTCCTGGTAGGCCTCGTACGCCTGGCGGTAGCTGTCCTCCATGACGCGGCCGGTCAGCTCGTGCTGCTCGTCGGTGCCCTGAACGAAGACGTACTTGCCCGGGCGGCCCTCCTGCACCAGCTTGCGGGACTCGCCCGGCACGTAGAAGACCGGCTGCAGCTCCCGGTAGCGGCCCGACTCCTCGTTGTAGGACCAGCCCACGCGGTGGCGCATGAACTCGCGGAAGACGAAGATCGGCGCGCTGATGAAGAAGGTCATCGAGTTGTGCTCGAACGGGCTGCCGTGCCGGTCGCGCATCAGGTAGTTGATCAGGCCCTTGGAGCGCTCGGGGTCCTTGGTGATCTCCTCCAGGGACTGCTCGCCGGCGGTGGAGACACGGGCCGCCCACAGCACGTCCGTGTCGGCGGCGCTGTGCTTGACCAGCTCGACGGTCACGTCGCTGCGGAACGTCGGCTTGGCGTCCTTGACGACGTCGGGGGTGTCGGTCACCGGCGGGGTCCTTCCATGTGCGTTTCTCGAACCGCCGCCAAGACTACGGGCCGCCACTGACAGCCGGCGGCCACCGGCCCGCCGGTCCCTTGCCACAGCGGGCGCCGGGATTCCAGTTGATATTTTTCACAGAAGTTACGGAAAACGGGCACCTGTGCGGCTCTTCGCGCGTCTATCCCTGTGACAGCCCACATCGAGGTTCCTAGGAGAGCCCAACATGTTCCGCCGGCGAGAGCCCGTGCCGTTCGCCTTCGTCGCCGAGGCCGAGCGTTACCGCAGCAACGTCACGCCGCCGCCCCGAGATCGCGCCAGCCGTGTGGAGATAGTCGGCCGCACGCTGGTGGGGCTGACGGTGGCCGCGGGGCTGGTCGGGGCGCTGCTGTTCGGGATGCCGTCCCTGGAGACGGGTCCGCAGAACACCCATCACTCGCAGAAGTCCGAGGCCAACGCGGGCCGCTGATCCCCACCGGGGGCACGGCGGGTACCCTCACGCGGCACGCAAGTTCGAATGTGCTCGAGTGAGGATCCTCTGTGCCCCTGTCCAACCTGGCTGCCGCCGAGTCGGCAGCCCAAGAAGCGAGACCGTCGGCGCCGGAGGACCTCTACGAGGACCGCCGGCGCTGGCGTCGTCCGTACCAGCCGGGGCCCCTGCGGGTCGGTGGTGCGGCGTTGCTGCTCCTGACGGCCGCCGGGCTGATGCTCGCGACCCTGATCACCGCCCTCGCAGGGGCCCTGATCGCCGCCGCCGTGTGCCTTGTGCTCGCCACCGTGCTGGTGACGCTGGCGGTGCGGCTGGTGCGGGCGGGCATCTGGGTCGGCGCCGAGGGGCTGCGCCAGCAGCGGCTGCTGTCCGGCACGACGCTGCCGTGGGTCGAGGTCGGCGACATCCGCGTCGTCCCGCAGCCGGTACGGCGGCTGGGCGTGTTCCGTACGGTCGAGGGGCAGGCCCTGGTGGTCCACCGCGCCCAGGGCGAGCCGCTGCCGGCCCTGGTCGCCGACCAGGGCACCGACTTCCTCGGCCGCCCGCAGGCGTTCACCACGGCCGTCGCCGCGACCCGGGCCTGGGTGGCCGAGCTCCGCGGCTGAGCGCCGGTCCTCGCCATGCGGTGCGCCCCGTAGGGGCGCGGGGCGGTGTCGATGTGCGGCTGCGCCGCGTGGGCGCGATCGGCCGGCGACGGCCCGCACCTGACACGCCACCCCGGGCCCCGGGCAATCTGCGGGCACGTCGTGGCTTGTCGCGCCCACGCGGCGCAGCCGCAGATCGGCACTGCCCCGCGCCCTACGGGGCGCCCTGGTATCGCATGGCGAGGACTCGCCGGGCAAGCCCTACGCCCGTACCGGCCGGCCGTCGTGCAGGGCGATCGCCCGCTGCATGGCCTTGCGGGCCCGGGGGGTGTCCCGGGCGTCGTGGTAGGCCACGGCCAGGCGGAACCACGAGCGCCAGTCCTCGGGGGCCTGCTCGGTCTCGGCCCGGCGGCGGGCGAAGACCTCGTCGGCCGAGTCCCGGTCGATGCGGCCGCCGGGGGTGCGCACCAGCTCGTCGACCGGGAGGCCGCCCTCGGTCTCCAGCTCGCGGGCCAGCCGGCCCGCGTCCCGGGCGAACTTGGTGGTGCGGTAGAGGAACCATGCGCCGATGAAGGGCAGCACGAGCACCGCCAGCCCGAAGGCGACGGTGACGGGGGTGCCCTGTTCGATCAGCAGCACTCCCCGGCTGCCGACCAGGACGAGGTAGACGACCAGGACGGCGGCCAGGGCACTGTAGACGACCTTTGCGCGCACGGTGCTCAGCCCAGATCCAGGAAGTTTTCCAGCCCGAAGGTCAGGCCGGGGGTGGAGACCACGCGCCGTGCGCCGAGCAGGATGCCGGGCATGAAGCAGCTGTGGTGCAGGGAGTCGTGGCGGATGGTGAGCGTCTCGCCGGTGTCACCGAGCAGCACCTCCTGGTGGGCCAGCAGCCCGCGCAGGCGCACCGAGTGCACCGGGATCCCGTCGACGTCCGCGCCGCGGGCGCCGTCGAGGGCGGTGGTGGTGGCGTCCGGCTGCGGCGCGCAGCCCGCCTCGCGCCGGGCGGCGGCGATGAGCTGGGCGGTGCGGGTGGCCGTGCCCGAGGGGGCGTCGGCCTTGTTCGGGTGGTGCAGCTCGACGACCTCGACGGACTCGAAGAAGCGGGCGGCCTGCTGGGCGAAGGCCATGGTCAGCACTGCCCCGATGGAGAAGTTCGGGGCGATGAGCACGCCGGTGGCGGGCGACTCCGCCAGCCACGAGCGCAGCTGCGCGAGCCGGTCCTCGGTCCAGCCGGTGGTGCCGACGACGCCGTGGATGCCGTTGCGCACGCAGAACTCGAGGTTGGTCATCACCGAGTCCGGGTGCGTCAGCTCGACGGCGACCTGGGCGCCGGCCTCGGTGAGCGCCCCCAGGTCGTCGCCCCGCCCGAGCGCGGCCACCAGTTCCATGTCCTCGGCGGCTTCGACGGCCCGTACGGCCTCGGAGCCGATGCGGCCCTTCGCGCCGATGACGGCGACGCGCAGCTTGCTCATCGTCCCTGCTTCCCCTGGATCGACCAGATCACGAAACGGCTTCGTGCAGGCGCGCGGCCTGCTTGTCCTTCAGCGGGCCGATGACCGACAGCGAAGGACGCTGCCCCAGTACATCGCGTGCCACCTGGCGGATCTCGTCCGGGGTGACCGCGGCTATGCGGGCCAGCATGTCGTCGACGGACATCTGGTCGCCCCAGCACAGCTCGCTCTTGCCGATGCGGTTCATCAGCGCGCCGGTGTCCTCCAGGCCGAGCACGGTGGAGCCGGAGAGCTGGCCGATGGCGCGGGAGATCTCCTCGTCGCTCAGGCCGTCGGCGGCGACCTTGTCCAGCTCCTCGCGGCAGATCCGCAGCACGTCGTGGACCTGGCCGGGGCGGCAGCCGGCGTAGACGCCGAAGAGGCCGCAGTCGGCGAAGCCGGAGGTGTAGGAGTACACGGAGTAGGCCAGGCCGCGCTTCTCGCGCACCTCCTGGAACAGCCGCGAGCTCATGCCGCCGCCGAGGGCGGTGTTGAGCACGCCGAGCGCCCAGCGGCGCTCGTCGGTGCGGGACAGGCCCGGCATGCCGAGGACGACGTGCGCCTGCTCGGTCTTGCGGCCGAGCACCTCCACGCGGCCGGCGGTGCGGATGGTCCGGCTGCCGGTGCGGGGCGCGGTGGGCACCGCGTCCGTACGGGTCAGGGCGCCGGCCTTCTCGAAGGCGGCGCGGACCTGGCGGACGACCTTGGCGTGGTCGACGTTGCCGGCGGCGGCCACGACGAGGTGGGTGGGGTCGTAGTGCCGCTTGTAGAAGCGGGCGATCTGGTCGCGGGTGAGCGCGTTGATCGTGTCGACCGTGCCCAGGACCGGGCGGCCGAGGGGGGTGTCGCCCAGCATGGTGTGCGCGAACAGGTCGTGCACGCAGTCGCCGGGGTCGTCCTCGGTCATGGCGATCTCTTCGAGGATCACCCCGCGCTCGGCGTCGACGTCGGCCGCGTCGATCAGCGAGCCGGTGAGCATGTCGCAGACCACGTCGATGGCCAGCGGCAGGTCGGTGTCGAGCACCCGCGCGTAGTAGCAGGTGTACTCCTTGGCCGTGAAGGCGTTCATCTCGCCGCCGACGGCGTCGATGGCCGCGGAGATGTCCAGCGCGCTGCGCTTGGCCGTGCCCTTGAAGAGCAGGTGCTCCAGGTAGTGCGTGGCACCGTTGAGCACCGGGGTCTCGTCGCGGGAGCCCACGTTCGCCCAGATGCCGAAGGTGGCCGAGCGCACGGACGGCAGGGTCTCGGTGACCACGCGCAGACCACCCGGGAGGGTGGTGCGGCGCACGGTGCCGATGCCGTTCACGCCCTTGAGGAGTGTTTGGGTACGGGCGACGGCCCGCCCCTCCGAGGAGGGGCGGGCCGTCTTCCGCGTGCTGCGGGACGTCACTTGTCGGACTCGTCCTTGGTGTCGTCGGTGTTCTCGTCCTCGATGACGGGGACGAGGGAGAGCTTGCCGCGCTGGTCGATCTCGGCGATCTCGACCTGGACCTTGCTGCCCACGCCGAGCACGTCCTCGACGTTCTCCACGCGCTTGCCGCCGGCGAGCTTGCGGATCTGCGAGATGTGCAGCAGGCCGTCCTTGCCCGGGAGCAGGGAGACGAAGGCACCGAAGGTGGTGGTCTTGACGACCGTACCCAGGTAGCGCTCGCCGACCTCGGGCATGGTCGGGTTGGCGATGCCGTTGATCGTGGCGCGGGCGGCCTCGGCGGAGGGGCCGTCGGCGGCACCGATGTAGATGGTGCCGTCGTCCTCGATCGTGATCTCGGCGCCGGTGTCCTCCTGGATCTGGTTGATCATCTTGCCCTTGGGGCCGATGACCTCACCGATCTTGTCCACCGGGATCTTGACGGTGATGATCCGCGGGGCGTGCGGGGACATCTCGTCCGGACGGTCGATGGCCTCCATCATCACGTCGAGGATGTGCAGGCGCGCGTCACGGGCCTGCTTGAGGGCCGCGGCGAGCACGGAGGCCGGGATGCCGTCCAGCTTGGTGTCGAGCTGCAGGGCGGTGACGAAGTCCTTCGTACCGGCGACCTTGAAGTCCATGTCGCCGAAGGCGTCCTCCGCACCGAGGATGTCGGTGAGGGTGACGTAGTGGGTCTCGCCCTCGATCTCCTGGGAGATCAGGCCCATGGCGATGCCGGCGACCGGGGCCTTGAGGGGCACACCGGCGTTCAGCAGCGACATGGTGGAGGCGCAGACCGAGCCCATGGAGGTCGAGCCGTTGGAGCCGAGCGCCTCGGAGACCTGGCGGATGGCGTAGGGGAACTCCTCGCGCGTGGGCAGCACGGGGATCAGGGCGCGCTCGGCGAGGGCGCCGTGGCCGATCTCGCGGCGCTTGGGGGAGCCGACGCGGCCGGTCTCACCGGTGGAGTACGGCGGGAAGTTGTAGTTGTGCATGTAGCGCTTGCGCGTCACCGGCGAGAGGGTGTCGAGCTGCTGCTCCATGCGGAGCATGTTCAGCGTGGTGACGCCCAGGATCTGGGTCTCGCCGCGCTCGAACAGCGCCGAGCCGTGCACGCGCGGGATGGCCTCGACCTCGGCGGCCAGGGTGCGGATGTCGGTGACACCGCGGCCGTCGATGCGCTTCTTCTCCTTGATCACGCGCTCACGGACCAGGGTCTTGGTCAGGGAGCGGTAAGCGGCGGAGATCTCCTTCTCGCGACCCTCGAACTGCGGCAGCAGCTTCTCGGCGGCGAGCTCCTTGACGCGGTCGAGCTCGGCCTCGCGCTCCTGCTTGCCCGCGATGGTCAGCGCCTGGGCGAGCTCGCCGCGCACGGCCTCGGTGAGGGCGGCGAGGACGTCGTCCTGGTAGTCCAGGAAGATCGGGAACTCGCCGACCGGCTTGGCGGCCTTGGAGGCGAGGTCGGCCTGGGCCTTGCACAGCACCTTGATGAAGGGCTTGGCGGCCTCCAGACCGGCGGCGACGACCTCCTCGGTCGGCGCCTCGGCACCGTCCTCGACCATCTTGACGGTCTTCTCGGTGGCCTCGGCCTCGACCATCATGATCGCGACGTCGCCGTCCTCCAGGACGCGACCGGCGACGACCATGTCGAAGACGGCGTCCTCCAGCTCGCTGTGGGTCGGGAAGGCGACCCACTGGCCCTTGATCAGGGCCACGCGCACACCGCCGATGGGGCCGGAGAAGGGCAGGCCCGCGAGCTGGGTGGAGGCGGAGGCGGCGTTGATGGCGACCACGTCGTAGAGGTGGTCGGGGTTGAGCGCCATGATCGTCGCGACGACCTGGATCTCGTTGCGCAGGCCCTTCTTGAAGGACGGGCGCAGCGGGCGGTCGATCAGGCGGCAGGTGAGGATCGCGTCCTCGGACGGGCGGCCCTCACGGCGGAAGAAGGAGCCGGGGATCTTGCCGGCTGCGTACATCCGCTCCTCGACGTCCACCGTCAGGGGGAAGAAGTCGAGCTGGTCCTTGGGCTTCTTCGAGGCGGTGGTGGCCGACAGCACCATGGTGTCGTCGTCCAGGTAGGCCACGGCGGAGCCGGCGGCCTGGCGGGCCAGGCGGCCCGTCTCGAAGCGGATCGTGCGGGTGCCGAAGGCGCCGTTGTCGATGACGGCCTCGGCGTAGTGGGTCTCGTTCTCCACCAGGGGTGTCTCCTCAGTCGCGTCCCTGCCCGTGTGGCGGGGACGGTGGCGGAGGGTGCCGCGTGCTCTTGCGGGGGCCGGTCTTCGATCGAAGCACCCGGAATTCCCTGTTCCGGGGGCCACTACCGAGGACCGGCGGAGAGCCGGCGACCCTCCTCGTCAGGTGTGTCGTTCGGTATGCCGTTGTGGGACCAGACTACAAAGGTTCGGCCCCGCGCTGCTCCTCACAGCGCCGAGTGCGCTCCGTCCGGTGTGCCCGCCAGGGGCGGGGCCGGCGTACGCGCCCGGGTCCGGCATACGCGAAGGGAGCGGCCCCCAGCGTGTGGGAACCGCTCCCTCCATGGCGTCTTACTTGGCGCCGGCGGCGCCGCGGCGGATGCCGAGGCGGTCGACCAGCGCACGGAAGCGCTGAATGTCCTTCTTGGCCAGGTACTGCAGCAGGCGGCGACGCTGGCCGACCAGGATCAGCAGACCACGACGGGAGTGGTGGTCGTGCTTGTGCATCTTGAGGTGCTCGGTCAGGTCGGTGATGCGGCGGGTGAGCAGCGCGACCTGGACCTCGGGGGAACCGGTGTCGCCCTCCTTGGTGGCGAACTCGGCCATGATCTGCTTCTTCGTAGCGGCGTCGAGCGACACGCGGTACTCCTTCTCGAGTCTGTTTTCAGCCACCGAGTGCCCCTGGTCTTAACCTCAGGGGAGCTTCCGTTACTCGGGAGGCGGGGTCCGCTGGGCGCTGCCCCCAGGGCCTCGAGGGCGATCCGGAGGCGCGTACACAAACGGCCACCGGACACACTACCAGCCCACCGGCCGGCCCCCGCCCCGGGGCGGCTCAGCCGCCGGTCAGGCCGCGTGCGGTGGCGTAGACGTCCAGCACCGCGAGGCACAGCGGGACGAGGGAGAGCAGGAAGACGCTCTCGGCCACGTCCGAGACTCTCCCCCAAAAGGGTGACAGACCCTTGCGGGGGACGATCAGCCCGACGCCGGTGAACAGGGCCGCGACGGCGGCGACGGCGGCCGTCAGCCAGATCGTGCGCACGTCGGAGGAGCCCGCGGGCGGGTTCAGGGCCAGGCCCAGGACGAGCAGGGCCAGCGCGGCCAGGCCGGCGCCGAGGACGGCGGCGACCTGCGCGGTGTAGCGGAAGAGGCGGGCCCGCAGCAGCATCGCGAGCCCCGCGGCCAGCGCCAGGGCGCGGGCCCAGGGGCCCGAGGAGAAGGCCAGCACCGCGCCGGCGCCGGTCACCACGGCCGCGCAGCCGCCGACCAGGCCCAGCAGCAGCTCGTGGCCCCGGCGGGCCTGTGCCGCGATGCGCTCGGCGTCCACCGGCTCGCTGCCGGCGCCGCCGCGGGGGGCGTCGAGGTCGTCGGCGGCCGCCGCGCGCGGGGCGGCGTAGCCGATGGGCAGCCGGGCCACGCGGGCGGACAGAGCGGGCAGGAAGGCGAGGGCGCCGATCGCCGTCACGGCGCACACGGCGGCGACGCCGGCGGGCGCGGCGCCGGTGAGGATCGCCCCGAAGGTGGCCAGGACGCCGGTGGCGGAGGCCACGACGGTGGCGACGAAGGGGGCGTCGCCCGCGGGGGTCAGGGCGGTCAGGACGACGGAGGCGACCAGCACGGTGGCGCAGCCCAGCAGGAACTGCAGGCGGCCGGTGCCCTCGCCCGCGGCGGGGCCGAGGATGCCGGAGCCGGCGATCAGCAGGTGGGGCACGGCGGCCAGGCCCAGGGCGACGGCCGAGCCCCCGTCGCGGTAGACCCGGGCCCGTACGCCCGCGAGGGCGACGAGGGTCAGGGCGACGGCGGCGGCGACGATGCCCGGCAGGCCGTGCATGTCGTGGCGGACGGGGTCGGCGCACCACAGCGCGAAGCCGGTGAGCACCAGCAGCAGCGCCCCGGCCAGGAGCCCGGCGCCGCGCAGCAGCCGGGTGTCCCACAGGGCCCGGTCGCGGGTGACGGCCGCGGCGACGGCGTCGGAGACGTCGTCGTGGACGGCCGGCGGCAGCGACTCGGCGAACGGCCGCAGGGCGAGGATCTCGCCGTCCACCACGCGCTGGGCGGCCAGCGTGCGCGAGGCGTCCAGGACGGTGCCGTCGCGGCGTACGAGGTGGTAGCCGGTGGGGGTGCCGGGAGGCTGCGTCTGGCCGGTGAGCCGCAGGATCTCCGGGTGGACGTCGGCGACGGGGAGGTCCTCGGGCAGTGCGACGTCGATGCGGCTGTCCGGTGCGACGACGGTGACCCTGCAGAAGCCGGTCGTGGCGGGCGTGCTCACCCTGATGTGCCCCCTGATCTGTCTGGCGGTGCGGACGCAACGTCTCGGGGCTGGTCACCCTACCGGGGGCGAACGTCCGTGCGTCGCCGGGTGCGTACGCCGATAGGATCTTCCGGTCGCGCGAGGGGAGGACCGGCTCCACAGGGGTGCCGGGTGTGCAACCGGCCTCTCGGGCCTAAGGGGTTGAGCCGCTTCGTGAGCCAGGTCGTCGTCAAACGCCCGCCGCGGGCGCTGCCGCCGGAGCCGCCGAGCGCCGAAGTGCGGCTGGAGACGCCGCCCGAGCTGCCGCGCGGCCGTCAGGAAGGCATCCTGATGCAGCTGCTGCCCACCTTGGGCATGGCTTCGTCGATGGTCTACTTCTTCATGCCCGGCGCCCACCCCATGATGAAGATCATGGGCGTCCTGATGATGTGCTCGACGCTCGGCATGACGGTCGCGATGATCGTGCGGCACCGCCAGGGCTCCCAGGGCCAGCTGGCCGACGCGCGCCGCGACTACCTGCGCTACCTCGCGCAGACCCGGCGCGCGGTGCAGCGTACGGCGCGTGCGCAGCGCGACGCGCAGCTGTATGTGCACCCCGCGCCCGACCAGTTGTGGTCCGTGGTCGCCGAGGGCAGCCGCGTGTGGGAGCGCCGCCCCGGCGACGACGACTTCGCGCAGGTGCGCGTCGGCCTGGGCCCGCAGCAGCTGGCCACCCCGCTGATCGCCCCGGAGACGGCGCCCATAGACGAACTGGAGCCGCTCACGGCCGGCGCGATGCAGCGCTTCCTGGCCGTGCACGGCTCCCTCGACGGGCTGCCGATGGCGGTGTCGCTGCGCGCCTTCTACCACGTCACCCTCTCGGGAGAGCCGCAGACGGTGCACGGCACCGCGCGGGCGCTCGTGGCCCAGCTGGCCGCGCTGCACTCCCCCGAGGACCTGGTGATCGCGATCGCCGCCCGCCGCGGCGCGGACCACTGGGACTGGGCCAAGTGGCTGCCCCACGTCCAGCTGCCCGGCACCGTCGACGGCGCCGGCACCCGGCGGCTGCTCGGCGACGACCTCGTCGAGCTGGAGGAGCTGCTGGCCCCGCGCCTGGAGGGCCGCCCCCGCTTCAGCCGGGAGGGCCGCCCGCTGTTGGAGCAGCCGCACGTGGTCGTGCTGCTGGAGGGCGTCGCGGTGCCGGCCGGCTCGGTCCTGGCCGCGCCCGAGGGCCTGCAGGGCGTCACCGTCATCGAGGTCGTCCCCGGCGAGCTGGACGAGCTGCGCGGCGGGCTGGCCGTGACCGTACGCCCCGGTGCGCTGCGGCTGCACTCGCAGGTCGCGGTGTACGAGGGGGTGCCCGACGTGCTCGCGCCCGAGGTCGCCGAGGCCCTGGCCCGGCAGCTGGCGCCGCTGCGCCCGGGCGGCGGCGACGAGGACGAGCCGCTGCTGGCCAACTGCGACTTCACCGACCTGCTGGGCCTGGGCGACGCCGGTTCGGTGGAGGTCGCGCGCACCTGGCGCCCGCGCACCCCGGCCGAGCGGCTGCGGGTGCCGATCGGGGTCGGCGAGGACGGCTCGCCGGTCATGCTCGACCTGAAGGAGGCCGCGCAGGACGGCATGGGCCCGCACGGCCTGTGCGTCGGCGCGACCGGTTCCGGCAAGTCCGAGCTGCTGCGCACGCTGGTGCTGGGGCTCGCGGTCACCCACTCCTCGGAGTCGCTGAACTTCGTCCTCGCCGACTTCAAGGGCGGCGCGACCTTCGCCGGCATGTCCGGCCTGCCGCACGTCGCGGCCGTCATCACCAACCTCGCGGACGACCTCACGCTCGTCGACCGCATGCGCGACTCCATCACCGGCGAGCTGCAGCGCCGCCAGGAGCTGCTGAAGTCCGCCGGCAACTACGCCAACATGCACGACTACGAGAAGGCCCGGGCCGCGGGCGCCCCCCTGGAGCCGCTGGCCTCGCTCGTCCTGGTGATCGACGAGTTCAGCGAGCTGCTGACGGCCAAGCCCGACTTCATCGACATGTTCATCCAGATCGGCCGCATCGGCCGGTCGCTGGGCGTGCACCTGCTGCTGGCCTCCCAGCGCCTGGAGGAGGGCCGGCTGCGCGGCCTGGAGACGTACCTGTCGTACCGCATCGGCCTGCGCACCTTCTCCGCCGCCGAGTCCCGTACGGCACTGGGGGTGCCGGACGCGTACCACCTGCCGACCGTGCCCGGCTCGGGCTACCTGAAGTTCGGCACCGACGAGATGACGCGGTTCAAGGCCGCCTACGTCTCCGGCCCCTACCGGACCGCCGCCTCCGGCACGGCCGAGGGCGGGGACCTGCCCGTCGAGCGGCGACCGGTGCTGTTCACCGCGGCGCCCGTGCCCGTGACGTACGCCGCGCCGCCGGCGGAGCCGGCCCGTACGGACGAGGGCTCCACCGACGCGATGCCCGACACCGTCCTCGACGTCGTCGTGCGCCGGCTGGAGGGCCAGGGTCCGCCCGCCCACCAGGTGTGGCTGCCGCCGCTGGACAAGGCGCCCTCCCTCGACCAGCTGCTGCCCGCCCTCGCCGAGACCCCCGGCCGCGGCCTGACCGCGCCGGAGTACCCGCGCCAGGGCCAGCTCGTGGTCCCGCTCGGCGTCGTCGACAAGCCCTTCGAGCAGCGGCGCGACGTGCTCTACCGCGACTTCTCCGGCGCGGCCGGCCACATGCTGGTCGTCGGCGGCCCGCGCTCGGGCAAGTCCACGCTGCTGCGCACGCTCGTCACCTCCTTCGCGCTCACGCACACGCCCGCCGAGGTGCAGTTCTACGGCCTGGACTTCGGTGGCGGCGGCATGAGCGCCATCGCCGGGCTCCCCCACGTCGGCGGCGTCGCCTCCCGCCTCGACCCGGAGCGCGTCCGCCGTACCGTCGCCGAGGTGGCGGGCATCCTCGCCCGCCGCGAGGAGCACTTCCGGGCGCACGGCATCGACTCCGTCGCCACCTACCGGCGCCGCCGCGCGGCCGGCGACTTCGCCGACCAGGGCTGGGGCGACGTGTTCCTGCTCATCGACGGCTGGGCCGCGTTCAAGCAGGAGTACGAGCTCTTCGAGGGCGTCGTCGCGGACATCGCCTCCCGCGGCCTGGGCTACGGCATCCACGTCGTGGTGACCGCCTCCCGCAACATGGAGGTCCGCCCGGCCCTGAAGGACCAGCTGCTGAGCCGCCTCGAACTGCGCCTGGGCGACACCATGGACTCCGAGTTCGACCGCAAGGTCGCCGCCAACGTGCCCGCCGGCGTGCCCGGACGCGGCCAGCTGCCGGAGAAGCTGCACTTCATGGCCGGCCAGCCGCGCATCGACGGCGGCGACGACCCCGCCACCATGACGGACGCCACCGCCGCCCTGGTCGCGGCCGTCGACGCCGCCTGGAGCGGCCCGCACGCGCCGCGCGTCCGCCTGCTGCCGCGCATGCTGCGTGCCGACGAGCTGCCCAAGGGCTTCGAGTTCCCGGAGCGGGGCGTGGCCATCGGCATCGACGAGACGGCGCTGGAGCCGGTGTTCGTCGACTTCGAGACCGATCCCTTCTTCCTCGTCCTCGGCGAGAGCGAGTCCGGCAAGACGGCCGTGCTGCGGCTGCTGGCCAAGCAGATCGCCGAACGGTACGGACCGGACGAGGCGAAGATCGTCGTCGGCGACTACCGGCGCTCGCTGCTGGGCGCCGTCCCCGAGACCCACCTGCTGGAGTACGCGCCCCTCGCCTCGGCCCTGACGATCCACGCGGAAGCCCTCAACGGCCTGATGCAGCGACGCGCACCCAAGCCCGACGTCACACCGCAGCAGCTGCGCGACCGCAGCTGGTGGACCGGTCCGCGGTTCTTCTTCTTCGTCGACGACTACGAGCTCGTGGCGGCCGGCAGCGGCAACCCGCTGTCCGTCCTGACGGAGAACCTGCCCTTCGCCCGGGACATCGGCATACGGTTCGTCATCGCCCGCAACTCGGCGGGCGCCTCGCGCTCGATGTTCGAATCCTTCATGCAGCGGATCAAGGAACTCGGCGCCCAGGGCCTCGTCCTGTCCGGCGACCCCGCCGAGGGCGACCTCCTCGGCGGCGTCCGCCCCCGCCCCATGCCCCCGGGCCGCGGCGTCTTCGTCTCGCGGAAGAGGGGGACGCCGCTGGTGCAGGTGGGGTGGGTGCCGGAGGTGACGGAGGAGTGACGGAGGAACACGGAGACGACAGGAAAGCTCGCGGTATGACGCGACCTGCTCCGAGCCGGCTGGAATACCTGGGCGAAATCGAGAGACTCGCCCGTGAGGTCCGCTCCGCCGCGACGGAGGAGGGGTGGCTGTCCTACGACTTGGATCCCCAGGACGCGACCGCCCTCCAGCGCGCTGTGAACGCGCTGGCACGAGCCCTGCAGCACCACCACTTTCCCGGCGACGGCTGCGTCGAGGAGGACCGGCCCCTGCTCGAGTTGGCAGGTGTGGTGCTCCTCCGGCCGGGAGCGATGCCGTCGGCGCTGGACGAGACGTACGAACAGACCTGCCTGCGCATCGGAGTGGAACCCCGGCAGGAGGGCTGGGCCCTGTGGAACACCTGGGGCGGGGGACGGGCCCGCATCACCATGGTCGTCACGGCCGTCGACACCACCGAAGGACTGCTCGCCAACTGGTCGCGCGGAGTGGACATCCAGCCCGTCCGGCCCCTGCCGTCGCAGGTCGCGCTGATCCAGCAGGGCTGGGCAGGGCCCATGACGCTGTCTCCGCGGGCCGTGAAGCAGACGGGCTTGCTGGATCCCGCCTGAGCCAAAAGATCGACAAGGGTGGTGCCCGCGGGGCGCCACCCTTGTTAGGTTCGAACGCGCGAATGCCTGTTGTCGTACACGGGGGTTGGACATCGTGACGTTCGAGGAAGAGTGGGCCGGTTTGCGCGCGGAAGCGCAGTCGCGGATGCAATTGAACGGTGCACCGGGACCGGCCGGGGGCCCCGACCTGAAGTCGTCGGCCGCGAGGAAGAAGGCGGCGGTCTCCGCGCTCGAGCAGCACGTGGAGCCGGACACACAGGCGGCCGGGAAGTTGATGGACGAGACGTCGGAGGCGGCGGCCAAGGGCTTCCACGGCTGGGCGACCGGCGCCGGCATCACCGAGGCCCTCAAGGGCTGGCGCGCGTCGGTGAAGTCCCTCCAGGCGCGCCTGGCCGCGGAGAAGTCGGCGCTGAGCCAGACGCACCACCTGCTGACGGGGGCGGATCTGCAGCTGGGCGGCCAGTTCGGGCTGCTGAGGCCGCTGCCTGCGCCGCCGCAGAGCACCGGCTCCGAGCACTGAGGGGACGAACGTAACCATGCTCACGTACCACCAGGTCCTCACGGCGGACCTGGGCCTGCTGACGACCGCGGCGGACCAGTGGGACGCGGCGGCGAAGAAGTTCGAGACCGTACAGAAAACGTACGACGGCCAGGTCAAGAGCGTCACGACCGACGGCTCCTGGAGCGGCCAGGCCCAGCTCATCGCCCAGCCGAACATGCACCGGACCTCCACCGAGTTCACCTCGGCGGCCAAGGAGGCCCGCGCGATCGCCTCCCTGCTGCGGGACGCCCACACGCAGTTCACGGAACTGCGGGGCAAGCTGAAGTCGGCGGTGGCGGACGCGGAGAAGGCCGGCATCAAGATCGACGACCAGGGACGCGCCACGGCCACCATCCGCAACGACCCGGCGGCCACCCACGACCCGGACTTCAAGAACCAGACCGCGAAGATCGCCGAGGCGGAGGCGTCCTGGACCCGCCACATAGCGGAGCTCGTCCAGGCCTTCGACGACACCGATCAGGGCGTCAAGCTGGCCCTTTCGGCGGCCGTGCAGGACTCCAATCCCCTGGACGGCCTGAACGACTTCAACGGGAGCGCCGAAGGCGACATCGAAAAGGCCGAAGTCCGGGAAGCCACCTCCCTGGCGAACAAGCTCAGGTCCGGCGACCGCCTGAGCGAGCAGGAAATCAACGAGATGCAGTGGCTCCTGCGGGACGTCGGCCACGACGAGCAGGCCAGTCGGACCTTCCTGAACAACATCGGCCCCGACGGCACGATCGAGCTGACCAACAAGCTGAACGGCCTGGCGTACGACGGCGACAAGAGCCACCAGCGCAACTACCTGGGCATCGAGACGAGCCTGGCAGGCACGGTGGCCACCGCCACCGCGGACCCGCGTTCGTCGTTCTACGGCAAATGGCGCGAGGGCCTGCGGAGCGCCGGCGAGAAGAACTTCGGCAAGAAGACGGACCCCCTGTACGGCTACCAGACGTTCGTGGGCCTGATGGAACAGGGGAAGGGCCGCTACAGCGGAACGTTCCTCAACGACCTGGGCGACGACATCATTGCTGCGGAGAAGAAGCACGAGGGAATCTGGACCCAGTGGACGCGCCCGCGCCCCGGCACCGCCAGCGATCCCCTCGACCACCTGCTCGGCGTCATGAGCAGAACCCCCGACGCGGCAACGTCGTTCCTCGACCCCGGCGCGGACGGGAAGAACGGGCACCTCAAGTACTTGCTGAAGGACCGGGACTGGCCGAGGATCGCGCTCAACGGTCCGGGGGCGCTCATGTTCATGGACGACCCGACGAGCAAGGCGGGTCTGGGTGCGGCTCTGGAAGCAGCCGCGACCGGCCACGAACCGGGCACCAAGCACACGCTCGGCGGCCACACCGAGGCCCAGGCCCGGGTCATGCACGACACGATCAGGGTGCTCAATTCGGACGGCCACGGCGACAAACTGCCGGCGAACCTGCGCGGCTCGCTGGGCAACATGCTCGCCGACTACACCGGTGACACGCACCAGATCCTTTCCCGTACCCGAGAGGACTACAAGGTCTCCGGCACGGAGGGCAAGGTCTGGGAGGACGGCGGCGTCGTCCACATGGCCGTGGGCAAGGACGACCTCGTACGCGTCATGCGCGGCGTGGCGGACGATCCCGCAGCATTCGCCCGAATGTACAACGCCGAGCGCCAATACGCTGCGGACACCTTGTCGAGAGTCCCCTTCAACGGCGACCCCGACACCCGTGCCGCTGTCATCGAAGCAGCGTCGTCCGCTTACGGCTTCTACGACGGGATCAGCTCCGACGTCGTCTTCGACAAACGGGACAAGGCAATCCAATGGGCGAGGGACGTGAGCCACGCCGTGACGGGCACCTCGGGCGCTCTCCTGAACTTCATCCCGGCGGACGTCGCCGAGGGCGTACCCATGCCCAAGGGCGTGAAGGTGGGAGCCGACGTTCTCAACCGGATCACCGACTTCACCATGTACGAATGGACGAAGGAACAGATCAGCGAGGCGAGTGCCGCCGCCGGCGCGGAGAACCGCGCCAAGTTCAACCACGGCCAGCGCCAGGTCGACAGCCTCGTCGTCGAATGGGGCAGGGTGAACGGACACGACCCCAACGAAGGGGTCATACGACACCTGGTGGGTTCCGGCCAGGAGCGGCACAACAGCGCTCGCGACGAAGCCTTCATCTCCTTGGACCGGGACAAGTAATTCCATGACTCGACGAAAAGCGATCACCGCATCGGCGGCCCTGCTCTGCGCGATGATCATCATCGCCGGAGGTGTCTTCTACTTCTCCGGCGGCTACGACCACTGGCGCGACGGCAGGTCCTTGGCCGACGCCTGCGACGGCGCACTCGACGTCGATCAGGTGCGTTCGGCGTTGGACAGCAACAGCGTCCGGGCAGATCGCAGCCATCCGGAGTACCTCACGCACGGCAAGGACGGGCGCATCGCAGTCTGCCGGCTGAAGGACCGGGAGAGTGGCCAGGTCGTCAACGTGGACATTCACTGGGGTTCCGACATGACAGCCGCCGCTGACACGCTGAAGCACCGGTTCGTCAAGGACCCCGGGATCGCAGCGGTTCCGATCGGATACGGCTGGCGCGGCTCCATGGTGTCGGTCGACGAGGTGCTCTACGGGGCCGTCGAACTCAGCTGCACCAACAAACGCGATGAGAGCCTCATCGTCAATCTGTTCACCTACAAGGATGCGAAGGATTCCGATCAGCGACGGAACTTCGCCCGGATGGCAACCAGTACCGCACGCTCCGCAGCACAGCACTTTGACTGCGCGTCCAAGCCCGGGAAACCGGTCCAGCAGGTCCCGCCGGACCCGATCAGGAACCCCACTCCGCTCGCCCACGCGAAGGGGACGTGCGCTCCCGTTGCACGCGATACCGAAACGGCGAAGAAGGCCGGCGTCGCATCCGTGTCGGAAGCACCGACCGACCCGGACACTCCGGCCGAGGACTGCTACCTGCGCAATGCCGAGGGGAAAGGGATCTACCGCCTCACGGCCCTGTACGGACACTTCGCCAACGGCCCTCGCCACGGCAGCTCACCCGATCTGGCCGAGGACTCCGGATTCGGGGAAGGAGCCCGCTACGGCTACGCCACGGCCGCGTGCCCGCGGGACAAGGAGCGTTCCCTCTATGTGATCTCGGCCCCCGCATGGACGAACCGCTCCCCCGACCCCGAGTTCGCGCACGCCGCACTCAAGGCCTTCGCCGAGGAATCCGCCCGGAACCACGGCTGCACCGACCTGCGACTGCCCTGACGGGCTATCACAACGAACGGGTGGGCAACCGACCGACGGTTGCCCACCCGATGCAGTACTGCCGCTCGGCGGTCAGTAGCCTTCGCTGAACAGCTGCGACGCCCGGCGGTCCGTCGCGTGGTAGTGGTCGCTGCCCTCGAGGATCTTGTCCGACACCCGGCCCAGAATCTGGCCGATGATCTCCGCCTTCTTCTGCAGCTGGTCGTGCGCCTGGTCCATCGCCGCCTTGGCCTCGCCTTCCCAGCCGGCCGAGACGGCCTTGACGGCCGCCTTCATGGCGTCGATCTCCCGCTGGACGACCCCGGCAGCGGCCTTGATCTGGCCCGCGGTCTCCTGCAGCGAGGCGTATGTGACGACGAGTTCGCCACCGTTTCCTGACACGTTCCCACTCCCCGTGTTCGTGGGGCCTTCGCCCCGGCCTAGTCGTTCGGCTTACAGCTCTGGCTCAGCTGTAGTCGTGGATCGCACTGACGCCCTTCACGCTTGCGGCGATGTCCTGGTCGGTGGCACCGGTCAGCGTGTGCGTCTTGGCCACGGCCTCACGAACGTGATCGATGAGCCGCCGCACGGCGTCGTGCTCCTGATTCAGCTGCTCCTGCGCCGAACGGAAGACACCGTGGGCCTCGCCCTTCCACTGCCCCCCGTCAACAGTCGCAATGGCATTGGCGAGCGTGCGCAGGTTGCCCGTGAATGCCTGGCTCGACTGGTCCATGGCGTTCGTGAATGCCCTGAACGCATCGTCCTGGACCTTCTGCCTGTTTCCCGACATGTTTCACCATCCCCCATGAGTTGTTGGCGAATTGAATCGCCCCGAAATCACGCCCAGCAATCTAGCCGACCGGTCGGTCGCCGGTTGACCAGTGAGAAGCGGTCCTGTTGCGACGCCGCACCAGCACGATCCCGGTGACGACGGCGGCCACGACGACGACCGCTGCGCCTGCACCGACACTCAACCAGAGGGTGCTGACATCGCTGTCGTCACTGCTGCTCTCCGCCGCGGGGCGCTGCGCGCCCCGGGCCGACGACTTGGGTTCACTCGAAGGCGTAGGCGCGGCGTTGGCCAGCAGCGGGTTGACGCCGGCCGGACCGGGGTCCCCCTCCCCGTCCAGGACGACCTTGCGCGGGCGGACGATACCGTAGCCGATGTAGGGGCTCGGGATCTTGCCGGTGGTCGGTTTGCCCGCGGTGTCCAGCATGACGCGCAGCACCTGGTTGTTGGTCCAGTCCGGGTGCTTCGCCCAGATGAGGGCGGCGGAGGCGGAGGCGAGGGCGGTGGCTTGGCTGGTGCCACCGCTCATGCACGAACCCGTGGTTTTCGTGCATCGCTCGGGAATCCGGTCGCCCGGCGCGGCCAGGGCCACGTTGCTGGCGCTGTTTGACCACTTGGTCACCGCACTGGTGCTGTCGATGGCGCCAACAGAGACGACGCCGGGAAGCGCAGCCGGGTAGTTGGGGAGGTTTCCCTCGTTGCCGTCGTTCCCCGAGCCGGCAAAAACCAAAGCGCCCTTGCCCAGCGCATACTTCACAGCCGCGGCGCTCTGCGGCGTCTGCTGCACTCCCCCTGGTCCGGCCATGGAGATGTTGAGGATACGGGCACCGTGATCGACCGCGTATCGAATGGCTCTGGACATGAGCGGATCCGTGGCGTCCGCCGCTGCCGACCCGATGGCTCGGACCGGCATGATCTTGGCCCCCGGTGCCAAACCTTGAATGCCGCCGCCCATGCCGCTCCCTGCGATGAGCGCCGCCATGTTCGTTCCGTGGCCGTCCTCGTCGGTGTTGGGGCCCAAGGGCCTGTTGGAGACGTCTTCGCCTTGCACCAGGCGCCCCTGAAGCTCGGGAATCGTTGCATCGACGCCGGTGTCGATGACCGCAACGGTGATTCCTTCACCCCGGCTCACCGTCCACATGCGCTCGGCCTGCATCCCGTCCAGATACCAGGCCGGGCTCGTTGATCCCTCAGCCGCGGCATTCGGCACGGGGCCTGCGAGGACTACGAGTCCAGCGGCACAGGCGGACAACATCGGCAGCATGTGCCGATGCATTGTGCGGAACACGCGCGGCATGGGTGAACGCTCTCCTGACGCTACTCGACGACGGGCGGGACGGTATCGCGCCGACCGACGTTCCACGTTTCCTTGTCTTCGGTGACAAACGCGGGACGTGTCGAGCCACTGCGCCGTGTACCACCGCTCGGGGCAGCAGTATGTGGTGGCAACGGTGCGGATGCCGGGGCGCCTCGTACCAGCCCAGAGCCACCCGAGGTGAACTCGGTCTGCGAACCCAGCGCAGAGGCTGAGCCACTCCCAGGGACACGCGGAGTGCCGATGATGCCCCCGGGTTGCCGCGCCGGTCGCCCACCAGGGCCGACGGCGCCCATGGAGGGTCCGGGGTATCCACCCATACCCATCGAGCCCCGGCCACCCGCCCCGGGCTCCGCTCCCACGACAACGCCTCGAGGCAGACCGGGTACTGCGGATTCGCCACGGGGGCGGGAGGGAAGCCCGCCGACGACGCCATCGCTCGGGCCGAGCCGATCTTGGGGACCTGGGACCCCGAGTCCTGGCCTCCCTCGTACGGTTTCAGCGGGTGGCCCGGTCCTCGCATTCCCCACAAATGGCTGACCGGGCATGGGCATCGGAAGCCGGCGGGAATCGGCCGGGTCAGCCGTTCGGACGATGCCCTGCGTCGGGTCGCCCGTTGGGGGCAAGGTGGTCACCGGCGGCAATGCGGCCGTGGAGTCGATGGTCGTCCCCGACACCCCGCCGGGTGACGGAATGGTGACGCCACCATGCTCCACTGCCCCATGGTTCGGAGTAGCCGCTCCTCCGCCTGCAGGCGCCGAGGGGACAGCCCCATGGACGTTGTGGGGTGCGCTGACTGCGGACCCCACCGGGACGGCCGACGAGCCATAGTTCTGGTCGCTGGCCGTGCCGAACGTCTTGGAGGCACCGCCTGGGGCGTTGGTGGGGCTTTCCCATCCGCTGATGGGCTTGGCGAGCTCTGCAGGCAGAGCAAACCGCGGCTCCTCCAGCTTCCCCAGATCCGCACCCGCCGTCGTGTAGTACGAGTCCACCAGCCGCATCGCGTCGACCGCCGCCTGGCGGTCCTTCTCCGCGGCGGCCATGCGTGCCTTCTCCTTCTCCGCATCCACGAGGCACGGCGAAGTGCTGGGCTTGGGCATCTGGGACTGGGCCTTGGCCAGACCCTCCCCCGCCTTGGTCATGACCGCGCCGGCGGACGACGTGTAGTGGGCCAGCTTGGTGGTCTGCATGACCATCTGCTCGCCCCACTTGCGGAACGCGTCGCCGCCCTCGCCGTCGAGCTTGACGCGGGCCACGTGCTCCTTGAGGTCCTTGCTGATGCCGTCGAGGGCGTCGAAGGCGTCCTTCAGTGCCTTGCCGACCTCGGTGAGGCGTTCCGGCTTGCCGTTGGCCACCATTGCGTACAGCTCTTCGTGGGTCTTGCCCTGGAATTCGCTCTCCGACATTCCGTTCCCCTCCCCTACAGTCCTGCTCCGGCGGTTCCGCCCTCGCCGGGCGCCGGGGGTGGCGGCGTGCTGCTCTTGCCGGTCAACTGTCGCTCGTACTCCCCTGCCCGCTTCTGGATCGCGCGCATGCGCGCGGCTTCGTCGGCGTCGACGCCGTCGTAGCCGCGTTCGGCGATGACGGCGGCGAGGCCCATGGCCTCGATCTGGTCGCCGAACTGCTTGGAGAGCAGTTCCAGCCGGGCGTGCACCTTGTCGTAGAGCGCGGCCAGTTGCTGTGCCGAGCCGAAGTTCTGGCCGAAAGTCTGCGGAGGGACCTTCTGGTCGCCGATCGTCTTCGGCGAGGCGGAGGATTTCTCCAGCTTGGCCAGTGCCTCGTCGATGCGGTTCTTGAACGTCGTCAGCGTTTCGGCTTCTTTGGCCAGGTAGCCGTTGCCCGAGGGCGTCGAGCCCTGGCCGGCCGAGTCGCGCGTGGTCACCGAATCCTCCCCCATGTGGCGCCGCTTGCTGCGGTGCGGCGCTTACAGCACTTTAGCCACTCGTGTTGCACGGGCCCACCGGGATAGCGTCAACCTGCCATGACGGCAACGACCACGTCCGTGTCCTGGGATTCCAGTGAGCCTTCGTTCACGAGGAGCAGCTGTCCTCCTCGCAGGTGTGCAGTCGTGCTCCTGCCGTGGGCGAGGCGGGACTCCGTCGTGCGCAGGTCGCCGGACAGGTGCGTCGTGTGCGTGGCCTTTCCGTTCGTGGTCGCGACGGTGGCGAGCTCGCCCACCCGCTCGGGTGTGGCGGGGACGTAGACGGTCAGCTTGCCGTCCTGGACCGTCACGGGCAGCGCGGTCCGGTTGGCGTCGGCCTTGTACGTCCAGCGCTCGTGCCCGGTCGTGAGGTCGAATGCCCTGGTCGCTCCCTTGCCCGCGATGTAGACGGTGTCCCCGTCGACGAGGAACTCCGGGCACTTGCTCATGGAGGACGAGCAGGAGTGGCTGTCGTGGTCGCGGCGGAGGGCGATACGGGAGCGTTCCTTGCCGTCCTTGTCGTCCAGGGTCACCACGTGGGTACGGACGCCGAGGCCGTTGCCGACGAGGAGGACGACCGGGCGGGTGGAGAGGATGTCGTAGACCATCTCCCCCTCGTTCCCCTGCCATTTCCACCGGGGGTGGTCGAGTGCTTTGGGGTCGTGGGCGCTGACGGTGGTGCGCCGGTCCGCGCAGTAGCGCCGGGTCACGAACTGGGCGCCACCCGCCGTGCCGACGTCCTCGCACGACGGCTCACGCAGCGATTCGGCCAGCAGCTTCCCGTCCGACAGCTCGAACACCTTGGTCCCCGTGGCCCAGGTGATCAGGCCCCTGCCACCGCTCACCGATACGGTCGGCGCCACCCGCCATTTGTCCCGTCGGAAGTTGTCCATTTCGGGGTCGTCCTGGGTGAAGCGAGCGACGTCACCAACCCACAGCTGTACACCCCGCCGGATGTCGATGGCGGTCACCACGCCGCAGTTGCCGCCGAAGTCGAGCGCCAGGAAGATGCGTCCCTCGTCGCTGTCCCGTGATGCGGAGCACAGTGTGCCGTCCAGCACCATGGACCACTGTCTCTCCCCGGACTTGAGGTCGTACGCCGTCAGCATGTCGGGCTCGGCCTTGACGACCGAAGTCGGTGTGAACCAGGTTCCCGGCGCCCATTGCGCGTTTTTCGACGGTGCCGTCCGGGCTGTCTTCTTCCATGCCTGGGCACCGGCTTTCAGGGATGAGCCGTCCTGGGGGCCGGCGGATTTTGTGCCGGAATCCGGACGGAACCAGATCCAATAGCCGGCACCGCAGGTGAGCAGGAGAACGACGGCGAGCGCGATGCCCCAGGTGCGTCGCGGCAGGTGGCGTGACAACAATGACTCCGTTCGAGCAGGGCTGTGGGGGCGGTCAGTTGAACGACAGCAGGAGGTGGGAAGAGGAAATCCCGAGCCCGGAGGCAATGACGACCCTGCCGTCCTGGAAGTACACCTCACCGAAAAGCGCCGCTTCCCTTTCCTCGCGAGCGCTCTCCGGCGGCAGCCGCTTGACCACGGTGGGAGTTCCGTCCCGTGGTTCGAGCGTCACGAGCCGGCCGCCCTCGTCGCCCTGCGCGTACTGGTAGATCAGGGGCTTGTCACCCAGGAACTGGAGCGGAACACCTACCCGCTTGCCGCCCGCATCGCTTGCCCAGCGCTTCTCCCCGGTGGCCAGGTCGATGGCGATGATCTTGTTGGTGCTCTCTCCGCTCGGACCGCTTGCCGTACCTTCCGTGGAGAGGTAGACGGTGTCCTTGCTGAACACGGCATTCGCCGCGTTGCCGTTACCGGTGAGCGAGATCCGGTTCCGGGTCCGGCCCTCCGGGGTGAGGGTGATCAGGTCGCTCGAGTTGTCGCGTTCATCGGTTTTGGCAACGGCGACGACGACGGGATCCACCGAGGGAATTCCCATCATCTTCAGGCCGTCCGGCACCTTCCAGGTCCAGATGTCCTTGCCGGTACCCGGGTCGATGCGCTGGACGAACATGCGGTCGTGGGGACACTTGATCACCGACAGCAGAGTCGTCCCCTTGGTCGAGTTGCGGTACTCCACGCAGTTGAGGAGCAAATCCTTCTTCGGCTGAGCGAGAACCCTGCCGTCGTCGACTGCGAACGTTGCCGATTCGCTCCACGACAGAACCTTGACGGTGTCGTTGACGAGCACGATCTGCATGTCCGTGTATCCGCCGCCGTACCTGCTGGGCAGTTTCTTGTCCCACTTCGCGCGGCCGCTTCTGAGGTCCACAGCCATCAGATCGGAGCAGCTGGAGCCGTCCTTCGCATAGGCGACGACACCGACGTCCTTCTCGGCCCGGCGGGACGTCGCGCAGAGCGTTCCGGGAATGCGTACATTCCACTGCTGCTTGCCGTGAGCCATGTCGTAGGCCGTGACGTTGCCGGTCCGTGTGCGGATGACATTGCCGTTCGCGAACCAGGTGGTCCACCCCTTGCCCCTGGAGGCGGTCTGGTCGTCCTTGTCCGGGTTGGTGACGAGCCAGTCCAGTTGGGAGTCCATCCGGCCCGTCACCGGCGGCTTCACCGGCGGCTTTCCGCCGCCACCGCCACCGCCGCCCCTTCCCCACAGCCACCAGCCGCCCCCGCCGAGGCCCGCGGCGAGAAGCACCAGGGCCAAGGTGATGAGCAGCGCCTTGCGGCGGCCGGATGTGCCGGGCGTGACGGGTGTGACGGGCGGCGGCGGGGGTGGTGGGGCGGCCGGGCCGAAGGGTGGCGGCGGGGGGCCGAAGCCGTGGGAGGGCTGCGGGGGTATCGGCGGGTGTGAAGGCGGTGGTGGCTGAGTCATAAGGGGACGCCTTTTCGTCCGGGGATGGTGGGGTGCGAAGTGGGAGCCTGGCCGAACTCCCGCGCGGAGTGACCGCGGATTGCTAGCGTCGGCGGCAGTGCCCGTATCCGTACTGTCGGACGACCGGAAGAGGAGCCTGCGCGGTGGCCACGGAAGAAGAGAAGGAAGCGCTGTACGCCATGGACATCTCGGGCGCGGAGTGGATCAGTGCGCCCGGGGACACCTCGGACGAGCGGGTGGAGATCGCGTACCTGGAGGGTGGTGCCGTGGGGATGCGGTCCGCGGCCGATCCGGACACCGTGCTGCGGTACACCGCCAGCGAGTGGGAGGCGTTCGTGCTCGGTGTCCGGGACGGGGAGTTCGACATCGAGGTGTGAGGCCCGGGGCGTCCGCTCACCAGGGAGCGCTGATCGCGAGGACCATGCCTGCCTGTTCGTCGGCGAACTGTCCGTCGTTGACGAGGAGCAGGCGGTCGTCGACCAGGCGGGGGAAGCCGTCGATGCGGCTCATCATGGCCTCGTTCTTGCGGTCCTTGTCCGTGTCGGAGTGCTCGACCGTGCGGACGGCCTTGCCGGTGGCCGTGTCCAGGTAGGCGATGCGCCCGCGGCGTTCGGGAGTGGCGACGGTGTAGGCGGCCAGGCGGCCGCCGTGCACCGCGACCGGGATGGTGTAGCGGTTGGGGTCGGCCTTGTAGGTCCAGCGTTCCTTGCCGGTGGCCAGGTCGTAGGCCATGGTGACGCCCTTGCCGGAGACGTAGAGGGAGTCCTTGTCGGTCAGCGCGCCCGTGCAGCCGGAGTCGGCGAGGAAGCAGGTGCCCAGCTGCCAGAAGCTGTTGTAGGGGACGCGCGTCCTCTCCTTGCCGCTGTCGGGGTCCAGGACGACGAAGTCGTACCGGGCGTCCGGGCCGGCCTTGCCCGGTGCCTGGGCGAGGACGAGCGGGTCGGTGGAGATGATGGACAGGAAGCCGTCGCGGCGCGGGAGCTTGGTCGTCCACTTCGGCTTGTCGAGGTTCTTCGGGTCCAGGGAGCGGATCGTGATCTCGCCGTCGGACTTGAAGTCGCAGTAGGTGATGGCGATCAGGCGTGCGCCGCCGGCGCTGTCGACCATCTCGCACGCCTTGCGCTTGATCGATCCGACGCGCTTGCCGTCGGAGAGGCGGCGGGTCTGTTCGCCGGCGCCCCAGGTGGCGTAGAGGTGGCCGTCATGGACGGCGAGTTCGAGGGCGGCCTTGAGCCACTTGCCGGGCTTGAGGGCCTCCGCCTCGTCCTTGTCGTCGACGAGGAGCTCGTCCCACTTGCGCTTGCCGTCGCGCAGGTCGAAGGCCAGCAGGCGGGCGCAGACGCCCTCGTACTCGACGGAGACGACGGCCGTGCCGCCGTCGGACTCGCGCGACGCCGCGCACAGGGAGCCGGCGAGCAGGAACGACCACTTCTTCTCGCCGGTGCGGATGTCGTACGCGGTGACCATGTCCGGTTCGGCCTTGACCACGAGCGAGTCGGTGAACCAGGTGCCGAGGGCCGAGCGCATGCTCTTCTCGTCCGGCTTGGTGCGGGATGCGGCGGTCCAGACGACGGAGCCTGCCGCGGGGTTCTTGCCGCCGCCGCCCTTGGAGCCGCCGCCCGCGGGTCCGCCGTCGGTGAAGGACCACACCGCCCAGCCGCCCGCCGCGAGGACGACGGCGAGGGCGAGGCCGACGAGTGCCGGCCTCAGCCATGCGCGGCGGCGCCCGGGGGTGCCCGCACCACCGGTGGCGCTGGCGGTGAACTGGGACAGCCTGGGCGGCGTCTGCCCGTACTGGGGTGTGTGCACCGGGCTCCTGCTCCTGGTTTCGTTCTTCTGCGGGTCGGGCTGGTCGGACTGGTCGGACGGTTCGGGCGGTTCGGGCCGGCCGGTGTCAGTGGAAGGACATCATCATCGTCCGGTCGGTCATACCGATCTGCGAGACGACGTAGAAACGGTCGTTGCGGAAGTACACGGTGCCGAGCCGCCCGATCTTGTACTCCTCGTCCGCCGATTCCTGCGGCAGGTTCATGAAGACGGCGGAGCTGCCGTTGGCCGGGTCGAGGGAGAGCAGCTTGCCGGCCTCGTCCTTCGACGCCTCCTGGTAGACCAGCAGCCGTCCGTCGTGCATGGCGACGGGCCGGTAGCGGCGGTTGCCGGCCAGCTCGGTGGTCCAGCGGGGCTTGCCGGTGGCGAGGTCGACGGCGGCGATGGCGTTGGCGTAGACGCCGTCGGTCTCCTTCTTGCCGTTGATGGTGGCGAGGTAGAGGGTGCCGTCGTCGGTGACGGTGCTGCGGCAGGAGTCGAGGAGCCGCGTGCAGTCGCCGAACTCGTACGGCCCGGCGGAGGCGGAGATCAGGCTCTTCAGGCGGCCGTTGTCATCGAGCACGACGACGTCCGTCGGGTCGGTGTCGTCCTTGCGCGCCACGGTGACGACGGGCGGGTCGACGGACAGGACGTTGTGCGCTTCGAGACCGTCGAGGAGCTTCCAGGTCCACTTCTCCTGCCCGGTCTTCGGGTCGACCGACATCACGAAGCTGCGGTCGTACAGGCCGCACTGGGCGACCGTGAGCTGCCGGGCACCGCCGCGGCCGGCGACCGACCCGGCCGCGCGGCAGCCGTAGTCGTGGGGCGTGAGGCGCTCGCCGGTGCGCGCGGTGAACACGCGGGGCTCGACGCCGTCCGCGAGGGTGAGGATGCCCTGGGCGAGGGAGATGTTGGCGGTGCGGTGACTGTCCTTGCGGCCCTTGGAGTCGGTCAGTTCCTTCGTCCACAGCATCCGGCCGTGCTCCAGGTCGACGGCCATGACCATGTCGCAGGCGAACTCCTCCTTGCCGTAGACGACGGCGGCGATGCCGTTCTCCTGCTGCGGGGAGCTGGTGCAGGCGAAGCCGGGGACGGGGAGGGTCCAGCTGGGCTTGCCCGTGGCGATGCTGTACGCGGTGACGGCTCGGCTGCTGCGCATGATCACGTTCTTGTCCGTGAACCACGGCTCCGCCATGTGCTCGGCGCTGCCCTTGTCCGCGTCGGGGACGGGCGCCATCCAGTCCAGCTTGGCGTCGACGGCCTTGGCCGGCGCCTTGGAGGCACGCGCAGGATCGTTTCCGCCGCGGCCCCACAGGAACCAGCCGCCCGTGCCCAGGCCCGCGACGAGCAGCAGGCCGAGACCGATCGCGAGGGCCGTACGCGGGCCTCTCCCGCCCGCCCGCGCCGGGACGACGGCGACCGGCGACGCCGGCTCGGTCGGCGCGGTGGGCGAAACGGGCGGCTGTACGGGCGCCTGTACGGGCGGCGGCACCGGAGCGGCAGGGGAAACCGGCGCGGCAGGGGAGCCCGGTGCGGGCGGCGGCACCGGCCCCGACTGCGGCACCGGTCCCGGCTGCGGGAGCGGCACGAAGGGTTGCGGTGCGGTGCCGAAGCCGGGGCCCGGGTGGCCGTCCTGTGCGCGATGTGGCTGGTTCATGGGTTCCTTCGTGCCTTCATGCGGTTCCGCCGGCGCCGGAGGGCCGGTTGCGGCGGTTGGGGTCCCGGTGGCCCCGGTGGTCGCGTACGACGACGGCCGCGCCCGCGATCACGGCGACGAGCAGGGCGGTGCCGCCCAGGGCGTACGTGGCCAGGCGCACCTGGCGCTCCTGCGGGGTCTCGCCGAGGGCGAGCGGCGCGGGCTGCGGGGCGGCCACGCGGTGGGCCGGTCCTGCGGGGAGGCTGACCCGGTCGAGCGGGCGGTCGTCCTCGGTGAGGGCGCGGACGGGGTCGACGACGCCCCAGCCGATGTAGCGGTCGCGGGTGGTGGAGACGCGTTCGGCGGTCTGCTCGATCTGGGCGACGACCTGGTTCTGCTTCCAGTCGGGGTGCTTGGCCCGGATGAGGGCGGCGACCCCGGTGACGTACGGCGCGGAGAAGCTGGTGCCGTGGTCGACGCAGTGGCCGCCGCCGGGGACGGTGGAGACCATGTCGACGCCGGGCGCGGCGACGCCGATGAAGTCGCCGGACTGGGAGAAGGGGGCGCGTTCGTTGTTGCGGTCGGAGGCGCCGACGGCGAGGACGCCGGGGTAGGCGGCCGGGTACGTGGGCTTGGAGCGGCCGTCGGCGCCGTCGTTGCCGGCCGAGGCGACCACGACGACGTCGTGGGCGAGGGCGTCGGCGACGGCGCGCTCCAGGTCGGAGTCGGGGCGCAGCGGGACGGCGGTGTCCTGGGAGATGTTGATGACGCGGGCGCCGGCGGCGACGGCCTGTTTGATGCCTTCGGCCAAGGTGCGGGAGGTGCCGCTGCCGCGTTCGTCGTTCTGCCGGATGGGGATGACGACGGACTCGGGTGCGATGCCGACGAATCCGCCGGCGGGCGAGGGCCGGGCGGCGATGATGCCGGCGACCTTGGTGCCGTGGCCGACGGGGTCGACGGTGGGGCCCTTGCCGGCGTCGTTCGCGCCGGAGAGCAGGTCGACGCCGCTCTTGGCGTCGACGGCGTCCTTGAGCTGGGGGTTGGTGACGTCGACGCCGGTGTCGATGACGGCGACGCGCACGGGGTGTCCCTGGGGGTCGCGGCCGCGGGTGTCCTGCCAGAGCTGGTCGAGCAGGATGCGCTGCAGGGCCCAGGGCGTGCCCTTGATGGGCTTGGCGGGGTAGGTGCACTCGCCGCTGCCGTCGAGCACGGTGGGTGCTGCGGGGGCTGCGGGGGCGGCGGTGGTCAGGGACGCCAGCAGTGCGGCGGTGAGCAGGGCCGGGGTTCGCATGAAGGCTCCCTACGAACCCTGCGGCTGCTTGGCGCTGTTGGTGTCCAGCCGGGGTCCGGTCGGCAGGAACTGCGACCAGTTGGCCGGTACGGGCACGGGGGCGACGTCCTTGTAGCCGAGGCGGGTACGGGCCTGGTCGGCGTCGGTGGCCCCGGGCCGCGCGGGGTCCGGCGAGGGAGCGTCGCCGATGCGGGAGCGGTCGGTGGCGCTGTCGCCGTTGGACTGGACGGCGTAGCGCAGCCCGGTGTCGGTGACGAGGAAGACCGGGCCGCTGTTGGTCTGGCGGCCGGTGACCTGGCGGTAGAGCAGCCCGGAGCCGGGGGTGACGTAGGCGCTGGTGGCGCCGTCGGGAATGGTGGCGGGGTAGTCCTTGCCGGCCCAGACGCCGAGGTCGGGGTTGCCGCCGGGGTCGAGGCCGCCGAAGAGGCTGCAGACGGTGTCGTTGCCGTCGCCGCCGGCCACGGGGTCGGCGGAGTTGGCGGGGCGGGGCACCTGGGCGGGCCAGTGCATGCCGCCGTAGAACTCCTCGGCGTCGGGGGTGAAGTCGGCGGCGCTGACGCGCTCGGGGGTGCCGGCCTGGCCGAGGGGGGCGAGGGCGCGGCTGCTGAGCAGCAGCTTGGCGGTGAACTCCGAGACGCGGGCGACCTTGCCGGGGAGCACGACGTAGTGCTGGGTGGTGGTGCCGGTGGGCGCCTGGAGGATCATGCCGACGCGGCCCGCCCGGCCCTTGAGCGTGGGGACGCCGGCGGGGTCGCCGACGTTGCCGTGGAGGGTGGGGAAGGTGATGGGCGTGCCCTCGCGGAGGGTGCCGAGCCATTCCTTGGTGACGCGCTGGGGCTGGGCGCCGTCGTTGAAGAGGGCGCGCAGCAGCAGGTTGCGGTCGGCGGCGTCCTGGTTCTGCCAGTCGGGGCCGCCGATGAGGTAGCGGGTGCCCTTGGGGTCGACGAGGTAGCGGGCCTCGTCGGGGCCCTGGACGTACAGCGCCTGGGCGCCGCGCAGCCGTCGGGGGCCGGTGAGCTGCTTGGCCTTGGGGTCGCCGGCGGCGAAGAGGAAGACCGCCTTCTGGGTGGTCCTGCCGCCTCCGCCGGGCTGCTGGCAGACGGCCCACTGCTTGGGCTTGCCGGCCTGCGCGGCGGTGGGCATGCGGTCGGGCGCGTAGGGGATGCCGAGGGTGGGGCCGCGCGGGATGTGGCCGTCGTCGAGCTCGGACTCCCGGACCTTGATCACTCCGCCCTTGCCGGGGTCGAGCAGCAGCCGGGCGGAGGCGAGGTTGAGGACGGGGTGGAGCTGCTTCTTGCCGTCGGTGGTCAGGACGACGTAGCGGGTGGTGGAGTCGCTGCCGACGATGACGTGCGCGGCGACGTCGTCCCAGCCCTTGGGGGCGACGGGCTTGAAGACGCCCCAGGCGCCGAAGCCCGCGACGAGCAGGGCACCGACGACGATGCCGGGCAGGATCGTGCGCAGCGGCCGGGGGGCACCTTCCTCCGAGCCGGTGAGGGAGGGCTGCAGGAAAGCGGCGACCGTCCGTTTTCTCGCGAAGGTGTAGGCGTTGAGTTCGTCCCGCCGTGATGCCATGTGGAGCTGCTTCTCCCCCGGTTTTCCGATGCCGTTTCGTCGTCTTGCCGTCGTTGTCTTTGTTGCTGTCCCGTCGTCGCGAATCCACCGATTTCGCGGGGTTGTTCCGCGGCGCACGTGCTCCGGTCGAGCGCCGTCGCCCGGGCGGGGCCGGTGTCGGACCGAGCCTCTACTATGCCCGTAGGTGATCGCCACGTGTCGCCGGGGGACGGTCCCGGAAAGGGCGGCGACCGGTTTTCCGCCGGTGTGTCCGACCGGTGTGCGTGGAGCTGGATTCGGCGGATTTCGAGGGGGCTTGACGGGTCATGGCAGCCGCGACGCGCGTACGGCCGGAGGGCGGCCCGGGGCCCGGTGCGGGCGTGCCCGCGGCCGGCGCCGTGCAGCCCCGGCCGGCCCCGGGGCGCGGTGCGCTGGGGCCGGTGCGACTGCAGCAGCTGGTGCTGGTGGAGCTGGCGGCGGCCGTGGTGCTGCTGGGCTGGCTCGGCGGCCGGCTGCTGCTGGCGCCGGCGGTGGTCCTGGCCGTGCTGCTGCTCCTGCCGGCCGTCCTGCGACGCGGGCGGCGGCCCGCCGTCGAGTGGCTGATGTCCGTGGTCGCGCTGCGCCGGCGGGCGCGCCGGGCGGCGGCGCAGCCGGTGCCGCCCGGTACGG
Organism: Streptomyces sp. PKA51; assembly: GCF_057552455.1. Lineage (NCBI taxonomy): Bacteria > Bacillati > Actinomycetota > Actinomycetes > Kitasatosporales > Streptomycetaceae > Streptomyces > Streptomyces sp. PKA51. The sequence continues at coordinate 15,803 of NZ_BAAJPZ010000029.1, read as the reverse complement.
ATCCCCGGCTGGCGCCCCTGGTCGAGTGCGAACCGGCCCTGCGCACCTCCTCCTTCGTCGACCGGACGGAGCGGGAGGTCGGCCTGGTCGGCGACGGCACGTTCCTGACGGCGGTGCTGCGCGTCGACGGCGTCGACCGGCCGCTGCGGGCCGACCGCACGCACAAGGCGCTGCCGCTCGCGCTGTTGCGGGACGCGATGGACGTCGACGGCATCGCGCTGGAGTCCGTGCAGGTGGTGCAGAGCACCCTGCCGGCACCCGCCCCGCACCTGCCCGCCGATTCCCTCGCCGCGCGCAACTACGCGCCGCTGCAACAGCTGACGGGCGCGCCCGCGGTGCGCCAGACATGGGTGGCGCTCAAGCTCGACCCGGAGCTGTGCCGGGAGGCGGTCGAGGCACGCGGGGGCGGTACGACCGGGGCCCGCCGCTGCGTGCTGCGCGCGGCCGACCAGCTGGCGAGCCGGCTGGCGGGAGCCGGGTTCCGGGCCGCCCTGCTGTCCGAGGACGCGCTGACGGCCGCCCTCGCGACGGCTGCCGACCTCAACCCCGCCGCCACCGCCCAGGCGGGCCGTACGGGCACGCCCGCGCGGCGGACGGTGGAGAGCGCACGCGCCTGGCGCTGCGACGACCGCTGGCACACGACGTACTGGCTGGGCCGCTGGCCCCGGCTGGGCGGTGCAGGTGCGAGCGGTGCGGGTGGTGCGAGCCTGCCGCAGTTGGCGGCGCTGCTGATGTCGCTGCCCGCCCTGTCGACGACGCTCAGCCTGACGCTCGGCCGCGGGCGCATGCTGGAGGGGCGGCACACGCCCACCATGACCGGGCATGTCCGGATATGCGGGCGCAGTGCGGACGAGTTGACGGCGGTCCGCCGCGAGTTGGAGCGGGCCGCCCGCGCGGTGAAGGTCGGCCTGGTGCGGCTGGACCACGAGCAGGTGCCGGGCGTCCTCGCCACACTGCCGCTGGGAGGAACACGCTGATGGCCACGACCACGTACACCGGCGCCCCCGCCGCCGGACCGGCGGCCGGGGCGGCCCCGGCACCCGCGGCCCCCGGCCGCCGGGCACGGACCGGCTTCGGGCTGCTCGGGCCCCGGCGCGGCCGGCACGAGCTGGCGGCCGAGGAGTTCGACGCCCTCGCCCTGCCCGTCGGCGACGACGGGATCGTCATCGGCGCCGACGAGCACGGCGCCCCCGCCGTGCTCGGCACCGGCCGCCCCACCCCCTTCGACATCGTCCTCGTCGGCGGCGTCTGGACGGCACAGGTCCTCGCACTGCGCGCGGTCGGCACGGGCGCACGCGTCGCGGTCGAGACCGGGCGCCGGCAGATGTGGACGGCCCTGGCCCAGGCGGCCAACACCGGGCAGCAGGCCATCACCCTCCACGACGTCGGCCGCGTGCCCCCGCAGGGCCCGGCCGTGCACAGCCCCGTCCTCGTCGTGCGCGACTGCGGAGTACGCCCGCCGCGCGGCCGTACGGGCCCGGCACCGTGGCAGTCCGTCCTCACGCTCCTGCCCTACCCCGGCCCCACCGCTCCCCGGCTCACCGCCCGCGCCGACGTCGTCGGCATCCAGCGCGTCTCGCCCGACGAGGCCCGGCGACTGGGGCGGGCCATGAACCTGCCGCCCCACGACGTCGACACGCTCTCCACGCTCCCCGACGGCGTCACCCTCTGGTGCACGCGCACGTCACGCACGTACGTCACGACCCGGCCCACCGAACCGGAGACGGGGCTGCTGGGCGCCGCCCGGCGCATGGACTGACCGACGACACCCAGGTGTCCGGCGGGCCCGCCGGGGAAGCCTTGCCCTGCCGGGGCGTCCCGTGAGGGCGTCCCGCAAGGGGCGGACGGGGAGGCGGGGGCGGGCCTGCCGCACAGATGCGGATGACGATTAGTCTGTATGACCGTACGCACGCACTGGAGGACCCGACGCCGGTCCTGTCATGCGACAGACGGGGAACATCCGGGCGTTCGAGGTCGGCAGTAACGGTCGGCCCGCCAGACGACTCCACACACCCACGGGCGCCGGACCACACCAGTAGGAGGCATTGTGAGCAGCGATCGGGACGAGATCCGCGCGGCCGGAAGGACAGCCGGCGAGGACCGGCCCGACGCCGAACACGAACCCGAACACACGGGCGAGTTCACCATCGACTACACGCCGCCCGCGTGGTACACGCAGAGCACGCCGCCGGCGGCGGGCACCTCTGCGGGCGTCGACACGGGTGCGCCCGCGCCGGCATCGGCGCCGGCGCCGGCCGAGCCCACGCCGGCGTCCGACGGCTGGACGGCGCCCCCGGCGCCGCAGGCGTCGCTGCCGCCCCTTCCTCCGAACTTCCCGCCCGCCGCCGCCCCGGCGCCCGCCTGGCCCCCGCCGCCGAGCCCGGAGGGCGCTGCGCCGTCCGGCGGCGCGGCTGCCGGTTCGCCGTTCGGCGGTACGCCGGACGCCGGCGCCCCGAGTGAGGCCGCTGCGGCCGGCTCCCAGGCCGGCAATGCGCCGAGCGCCACTGCCCCGGCGGCCGGTGCAGCGAGCGAAGCCGCTGCGGCGGGCCACCAGTTCGGCGGCGCGCCGACGGCCGACGCCGCCGCGGCAGGGCCGCAGGGCAGCGCGCCCACCGGCACCCCGGCAAACGCGGCCCCTACGGCGGGTGCCGCTGCGCCGAGCGGCCAGTTCGGCGCTACGCCGACGGCGGATGCCGGTACGGCAGGGCCGCAGAGCGGCACACCCACCGGCGGCCCGGCAGACGCAGCCCCTGCGGCGGGCACCGCCGCACCGGGCGGCCAGTTCGGCAGTACGCCGACGGCGGATGCCGGTACGGCAGGGCCGCAGGGCAGCGCGCCCACCGGCACCCCGGCAAACGCGGCCCCCGCGTCGGCTACCGCCGCACCGGGCGGCCAGTTCGGCGGTACGCCGGCGGCGGATGCCGCGGGCGCGGCCGCTGCCCCGGCAAGCGAGGTCGGGACGGCCACCCCTGGGTTCGGCGGTGCCGCGGGCGAAGCCGCTCAGAGTGCCCCTCAGTTCGGCGGTACGCCGGCGTCCGGCGCACCGGATGCGAACGCCGGCACCCCGGTCGAAGCCGCACCGAGCAGCCCTGCGTTCGGTGGCGCCCCGGCGGGCACGGCACCGGATGCGAACGTCGGCACCCCGGCTGAAGCCGCTCCGACCGGTACCCCGTTGGGCGGTGCGCCCGGCGCCGCCGCCCCGGGTCCCGGCGTGCCCGGCGAAGCCGCTCCCGGCAACCCCCCGTTCGGCAGCGCTCCCGGTGCCGAGCCGAGCGCCCCCCACTTCGGTGGTACGCCGGCGGCCGGCGCGCCGGGCGCAAGCGCCCCCGCCGGCACTCCGGGCGAAGCCGCTCCCGGCAGCCCTGCGTTCGGTGGCGCCCCCGCCGCCCCGGCTCCCGCCACCCCGCAATTCGGCGCCGCGCCGGCGGCCCCCGCCCCGGGCGCCGGTGGTGACTGGCATCTGCCCGCCGCGGCCGCCCCGGCCGCCCCGGCGGTGCCCGAGGCCCCTGCCCCGCAGGGTGGGTACGGCTACCCGGGTCCCGGCGCGCCCGGCGCCCCCTCGCCGTACGCCGGTTACGGGACGCCCGCCCCGGCCCCCGCCCCCGGCGGCTACGGATATCCGCAGGCGTCCGGCGGCTACGGGTACCCCAACGTCCCCGGCCAGCCGGGCCCGTACCCGGGCCAGCAGCCCGTACCGCCCGCCCCCGACGGGCAACCGCAGCCGCAGGCCGAGGCACCGGCCGATCCGCGGGCCGGCGGCGGGTGGCCGACGGTGACGCCGGAGCAGCGGCAGCGGTCCGTGCACGGTGCCCCGCTCGGGTTCACCGCGGCCGTGGAGCTGTCCTCGGAGCGGCTGCTGAAGAGCAAGCCGAAGCCGAAGAAGCAGAGTCCGGCGGCCCGGTTCAAGTTCGGCGGCAAGAAGGAGGAGGCGGAGCGGCAGCGGAAGCTGGAGTTGATCCGCACGCCGGTCCTGTCCTGCTACCGCATCGCGGTCATCAGCCTCAAGGGCGGCGTCGGCAAGACGACGACGACCACGGCCCTGGGGGCGACGCTGGCGACCGAGCGTCAGGACAAGATCCTCGCGATCGACGCCAACCCGGACGCCGGTACGCTCGGCCGCCGGGTGCGCCGGGAGACGGGGGCGACGATCCGTGACCTCGTGCAGGCCATCCCGCACCTCAACAGCTACATGGACATCCGCCGTTACACCTCGCAGGCGCCCTCCGGACTGGAGATCATCGCCAACGACGTGGACCCGGCGGTTTCCACGACCTTCAACGACGAGGACTACCGGCGCGCCATAGACGTGCTGGGCAAGCAGTACCCGATCATCCTCACCGACTCGGGCACCGGCCTGCTCTACAGCGCGATGCGCGGGGTCCTCGACCTCGCCGACCAGCTGATCATCATCTCGACGCCGTCCGTGGACGGCGCGAGCAGCGCCAGCACCACGCTGGACTGGCTCGGCGCGCACGGCTACGGCGATCTGGTCTCGCGCAGCATCACCGTCATCTCCGGTGTCCGCGAGACCGGCAAGATGATCAAGGTCGAGGACATCGTGTCGCACTTCGAGACCCGCTGCCGCGGCGTCGTCGTGGTGCCCTTCGACGAGCACCTGGCCGCGGGCGCCGAGGTCGACCTGGAGATGATGCGCCCCAAGACGCGCGAGGCGTACTTCAACCTCTCCGCCATGGTCGCCGAGGACTTCGTGCGCGCCCAGCAGCAACAGGGCCTGTACGCCGCGCCGCACCACCAGGCGCCGCCGGTGCCGGGTGCGTACGCGCCCGAGGCGGGCCAGCCGGTGCCGGGGCAGCCGATGCCCGGCATGCAGCCCGGGATGCCGGGTGCCCCGGGTGCGTACAACCCGTACGGTCAGCCGCAGCCCGGCGCGTACCCGCCCCCGCCGCAGGACGGCGGTGGCTGGGCGATCCCGCCCCAGCAGTGACACCCCAGCAGTGACACAGGAGAAGGCCCCGGGCACTCGTCGAGCGCCCGGGGCCTTCCCCGCGGATGAGGGGTGCCTCAGCCGGTGACGGCCGCCGCCTCGTGGGCCGCGACGAGGTCGCGCGCCCGCTTCACGTCGTCGGCCATGCAGGCCAGCAGCGCCTCGATGGACTCGAACTTCTGCATCCCCCGCAGGTAGGCGAGGAAGTCCACGGCGGCGTGCAGCCCGTACAGCTCCAGGCCGACGCGGTCGATGGCGTACGCCTCGACGGTGCGCTCGGTCGCGTCGAACTGCACGTTCGTGCCGACGGAGATCGCCGCCGGCATGGCCTCGCCCCCGACGGTCAGCCAGCCCGCGTACACCCCGTCCGCCGGGATCGCCGTGTGCGGCAGCGTCTCGACGTTGGCCGTCGGGAAGCCGAGCTCGCGGCCGCGCTGCGCACCGCGCACGACGACGCCCTCCACACGGTGCGGGCGGCCGAGGATCTCCATGGCCCCGGTCACGTCGCCGTCGGCGACCAGACGCCGCACCAGCGTCGAGGAGAACGGCAGCCCGCCGCCCGCCTCGCCCGAGACGAACAGGTCGACGACCTCGACACCGAAGTCGTACGTGCCGCCCAGCTCGCGCAGGAAGGCGACGTCACCGGCGGCACGGTGGCCGAAGCGGAAGTTGGGGCCCTCCACGACGTGCTGCGCGTGCAGCTTGTCGACGAGCACCTTCACCACGAAGTCGGCCGGCGAGAGCTGGGAGAAGCCGGTGGTGAACGGCAGCACCAGCACCGCGTCCACGCCCAGCTCGGCCATCAGCTCCGCACGCCGCGGGTGCGGCGCCAGCAGCGGCGGGTGGCTGCCCGGGCGCACCACCTCGCTGGGGTGCGGGTCGAAGGTGACCACGACCGAGGGGACACCGAGCTCCCGGGCCCGCTCCACGGCCCGGCCGATGATCAGCTGATGCCCCCGGTGCACGCCGTCGTACGAGCCGATGGTGACGACGCTGCGCCCCCAGTCCTGGGGGATGTCCTCCAAGCCACGCCAGCGCTGCACTGTGCCCGCTCCTCGCCCGAACCCGAACCTTTGTCTGTCTGATGACGCAGGTCTAAGAGTGCCATGCCGGTTCGCGGCCTCCCGCATCGGCCGGGGCACCGGCCTTCGCGTGCGCCGGGTCCGCGCCGTCCCGCGCGTCCCCCGAGCCCCCTTCGCCTCCCTTCTCACGGCCGGCGGTCAGCCGGATGCGGGCACTCGGACCGACGACCACGGCCCACTGGGCCGGGGCGGACTTCAGCCACCCGCGGACCTGATCGCCGAAGGCGGGAATCTCGCGGGCCAGCTGGATCAGGCGCCGGTCGAAGAAGGCGGCGCCCTCCGGAGTGCGGGCCATCAGCAGGCCCGTGCGGTGGACGAGATCACGCGTACGGGCCTCGGTGCGCTCGGCGGCGCCCGCCGCCACGGCGCGCAGCAGCGCGTCCAGAACGGTCACCTCCCGCTCGTACGGGCCGTACGGCCCGTACTCCTCGCGCTCCATCAGCACCTCCAGCAGCTCCTGGCGCAACGGCCGGGAGACGGGCGTGCCGGGATCCGCCAGGACGGGCGCCAACGCCCGGCGCACCGGTGGGGTGCCGGACTGCAACAGGGCCGCGACCAGCGGAAAGAGGACGGCCCGAGCCCCGGGCCCGTGCTCCAGGCGGCGGTCGACGAACGCCGCGGCGTTCTCGGCGCCCTCCGGGCGGTGCTCGACGTGCTCCCGCACGAGGGCCGCGACCCGGCGGGCGAGCACCGGCTCCCGCACCTCGGCGAGGGTGCGCAGCACCTCGCCCGGCCCCTCCCCCGGCTCGTGCAGCCGGGCCCGGAAGGCGTCGAGCACGGCATCCGCATGACTGGCCAGGGCCGGGGCCAGCACGGCCGACGGCAGATGCGGGTCGCCCTGCGAGAAGCGGGCGAGAGCCTGCGGCAGGTACTTGCCGCGGGTCTCGGGATCCCGGACCAGCAGGGCCAGCGCCGTGCCGTGCAGGGCACCCTCGGCGGGGCGCGCGAGCAGAGCGAGCGCGGAGAAGCGCAGCAGCTCGCGATCGGCGGCCGTGACCACGTGCGGGGCCGTCTTCAGCCCGTAGGCGGCCGCCGCCACGTGGCGCTCCACACGGTCGTCGTGGGCCCAGCGGTCGACGGCCCGGCACAACGCGGACGGCTCGTCCTCGGCGAGCGCGGCCAGCAGCTCGTCGGCGCGCGGATGACCGGCGTCCACGAGCGCCTCGGCGAGATCGTCGATGGCCCGCCGGCGGTGGGTGTGCAGCAGGGCCTGCGCGGCCGTGGCGACCGTCGGGCGCATGCCGTCGCCGTCCGGCGGCACCTGCAGGAAGCGGTTGTCCCCGAACCAGCGGCACAGCAGCGGCTGCGCACCGTACGGGTCGTCGATCAGCAGCGCCGCCACGGCGGTCAGGAAGCGGTCGGCCGCGTGGACGGCGGCGGCACTGCCGCCCTCCGCCCCGGCATCGGGCTCGTCGTGCTCCTGCGGCCCGGGCGGCAACTCGTCCTCGTCGGGCCCGGCGAACCCGTGCGGATCGCTGGGCGCGTGCGGCTCGTAGCCCTCGGGCCGGGCCGAACTGTACGAGACCCCCGGCCCCCGGCGCCCCACGACAGGCGGCCGCCGCGCCCCGGCATCCTGCCGCCCGGACGCACCGGCGGCGCCCTCGGCATCCTGCCGCCCGGACGCACCGGCGGTGCCCTGGACCCGGCCGCCCCGGCCACCGGTTGCTGCGGGGGCGCCCTCGGCCCGGCCGTCGCTGCCAGCCGCTCCCGGGCGGCCGGCAGCCCGGCCGTCCCGGCTGCCGAACCACCCCACGTCACCCTCGGCACCGGCACCCCGCCCGGCGGGCGCCCCGGGCTCGCCCTGGGCATCGGGGCCCTGCCCAGCGGACGGGCCGGCGGCGCCCTGAGCCCGGCCGGCCCGGACACCGGTCGCTCCGAGGACGCCCTCAGCCCGGCCGTCCCGGCTCCCGGTCGTTCCAGAGGCCCCCTCGGCCCGGCCGTCCCGGGCACCGAACCACCCGAGGTCACCCTCGGCACCGGGACCCCGCCCCGCGGGCGCGCCGGGCTCGCCCTGGGGCTCCGCAGCCCGGCCGACGGTCGCTGCGTCGTCACTCTCGGCCCGCCCGTCCCGTCGGCCGAACCATCCGAGGTCGGCACCGGCCGTGCCGGGCCCGTCCGGGGCCTCCGCAGCCCGCCCACCGGGGGCGCCCGTGGCGTCCTGGACCCGGCCGCCCCGGCCATCGGCCGCTGCCGGAGCGCCCTCGATCCGGTCGCCCCGGCCATCGGACGTGTCGGGTCCGCTCTCGGCGCGGCCGGGCGCGGCGGTGGTGTCCTCGGGGCTTCTGGTCCACGGTTCGCCGACTTCGGCGTCCGCACCGCCGCGCGCCTCCGCCCCGCCGTCCCGGACGGGGCGGGCCCCGTCCGTGCCGGCCCGCTGCCCCGGCACGCCGGGGCCGCGGCGGTCCCCCGCGCCGGCTCCGGCCGGGGGCTCGGCGTCCGCCGCGTCCAGTTCCGCGCGGCGCGGCGGGGGCAGGGAGCCGGGGGGTGGGGCGTCGGCGGGGAGGAGGATGCGCAGGAGTTCCAGGCGGTCGGCCAGGGCGAGCGGGAGGCGCAGCCAGAACCAGGGGCCGAATTCCGCCAGGCCGCCGAGCGTGGCCGCGGCCTCGCTGTCGAAGCCGCCGACGGCGACGGAGCGGGCGGTGGTGCGCTCGGCGAGGAGGCGCAGCACGCCGAGGTAGGGGGTGGCGTCGGGCACCCGCAGAAGGGTTTCGCCGAGCAGGTGGGCGGCCCACCAGGAGGGGTCGCCGAGGCGGCGGCCGGCGCCCTCCTCCTTGGCCTCGGCGTCGGCGGTGCGCTGGGAGAGGGTTTCGACGGCGTGGACGAGGGCGCTCAGGCGCCGGGAGAGCTCGGTGGGGCCGGAGCGGCGTGCCAGCAGGAGCATCGACTGGAGGACGGGGCCGATGCGGTGGCGGGGCACGGGGAGCGGGCGGGGTTCGGCGGGGGCGGCGCCGCGCTTGCGGCGGTTCTTGCCGGCGGCGGCGCGGGCCGCGGCCTTGCCGGAGCCGGGTGGGGGCGGGACGTGGCCGCCGGGGGCGGGCATGGGGCCGGCGCCGGCGCGGGAGGGCAGGCGGACGGCGGCTTCGGCGGGCGGGCCCTCTGGCTCGTACCAGCGGTGGACGAGGGCGTGGAGGGCGGCGTCGAGGTCGAGGTGGGTGCCCTGCAGCCAGTCGGCGAACTCCTCGTGCGCGAAGCGGTAGCCGGTGCCGGCGGGGACGAGCAGACCTTCGGTCAGGACGGCCGAGGCCCAGCCGGTGCGCCAGGGGAACAGCTCCTCGAAGGCTTCGCGTTCGAGCTCGCCCTGGCCGGGCCCGAGGCAGCGGCGGGCGGCCTCGTGGACCTGGCCGGCGACGCGGGCGGCCAGCCGCCGCACCGCCGGGCCGCGCAGCTGGGGGCGGCGGGCGGCGGCCAGGCGCACGGCGATGCGCAGGCAGACGAGGTCGAGGTAGGCGGAGAAGACCTCCCAGCGGTCGGGGGCCGCCTCCCCGGTGCCGCCGGTGCCCTCGGTGCCGTCGGGGAGGGCGGCGCGGACCTCGGCGAGGAGCCGGAGGGCGAGGGGGTGGGCGGCGTCGTCGGGGGCGATGGCGTCGGGCGGGATGCCGTAGGAGGCGCGCACCTCGGCGGCCTGGCCGGGGGCGAGGCGGGGCAGCCGGGAGCAGGGCGGCAGGGCGCGGGGCCCGGCGGGCGGCGGGGCGCAGGGGCCGCCGGCCCGGTGCAGGGTGCCCTCGGGGAAGAGGGTGCCGGCAATCTCCCAGTGCTCGGGGCGGCAGGCGACGATGAGGCGGGTGGCGGTGCGCCGCAGCCAGTGCACGGTGGCGGAGGTCCAGGCGGGCAGCGCGTGGGCGAGGACGGGCGGCATCTCCTCGGGCCCGTCGAGGAGGACGAGCAGGGGCCGGCCCATGCTGCGGGCGAGCTCGGCGGTGGCCTCGGGGGTGGCGGTCGAGGTGTCGCCGAAGGTGCCGCCGGGGCCGGCGGAGGCGGTGACGATGCGGCCGGCGGCGGCGAGGGCGCGGGCGAGGGCGTCGCGCAGGCTCTCGTCGCCGGCGCGCAGGTCGGCGCCGCGCAGCCAGATGGTGGGTGCGGGCTCGGCGCCGCGGGCGCGGCGGGCGGCGAGGGCGCCGAGCTCGGTGGTGCGGCCGGTGCCGGGGTCGCCGACCAGGCCGAGGACGAGGGCGCCGTCCCCGGCCTCGCCGGGCGGGCCGTCGAGGAAGCGGGCGAATTCGCGCTCGATCTCGGGCCGCTCGACGGGGTCGCGCCAGACGCGGGGGGTGACGACGGAGCCGAGGGCGGTGGCGGTGAGCTGCAGGGCGCCGGCGAGGTTGAGGTCGGGGCCGAAGGCGGGGACGGTGGCGGAGTTGCGGTGGAGCAGCTCGGCGAGGGGCCCGCCGGGGGCGGCGAGGGCGGCGGCGCGCAGGGGGATGGCGAAGCCGGCGGCGCGCCGGTCGGCCTGCAGGGCGGTGCCGAGGACGGCGAGGACGGCGCCGGTGCCGGCGTCGAAGACGGGGCCGCCGGTGGCCTCCTCGCCGAGGCGCAGGGCCGAGCGTCCGGAGAGGGACAGTTCGAGCGCGGTGCCGAGGAGGTGGAAGCGGTCGGTGGCGGTGTAGGTGACGGGGACGTCGCCGATGATGCGGCCGCTGTGCCAGCGGCCGGCGCGCAGCCGTACGTCCTTGCCGCTCTCGATGCGCTCGGCGGCGGCGACGGGCAGCGGGGGGACGGTCAGGCCCTCGGTGCGCACGAGGGCGAGGTCGTACTCGGGGAGGGCGACGACGCTGTCGGCGCCGACGACGCAGGTCAGCTCGCCGGGGGCGTGCAGGACCAGGCGTGCGAGGCCGTCGACCGCCTCGTGGCTGGTGATGAGGGTGCCGCAGTCGTCCGCGAGAAATCCGGTGCCTCGCGCCCTTCCCGCGAGGTCCGTGATGCGTACCAGCGACTCCTCGGCATCGGTCCGCCGACCGTTCATCCGTCGAACCTCCCCGCCGTGCTCGTACACACGACGGTAGGCAGCGGATGATCGGCGAAACCAGGTCTCACGCCGAACGCGCCCCCTTCCACCCCCCTGGTTCACTCCGAGCGCCTGCCCGTTGGGGTGAATCATCCGTCCCGGATGGATAGAGACCAGTGGGAGGGGGATCGTGGGGCGGGAGGGCGTGCACACGCCGCCCGCCCCACGGTGGTGCCCGCGGGGAGCGGGCGGGGTGCGTCAGCCGAAGACGGCCAGGCTCTTGGCGCGGCCGCCCTGGTTCTCCAGGAGCACCAGGAAGCGGCCGTCGGGGCCGAAGGCCGCGATCGGGCCGGTGGTGTCGAACGGCGGCACCTTGATGCGCACGCCGTTGCCCAGCAGGCGGGCCTGCTCGGCGGTGACGTCCCAGCGCCGGAAGGCGGCGCCGACGGCCTGCTCGACGGGCATCACGGTCAGCTCCTCCTGGAGCTGGTCGAGCGTGCGGGCCTCGGCGATGCCGTAGGGGCCGACGCGGGTGCGCCGCAGGGCCGTCAGGTGGCCGCCGACGCCCGTGTCGGCGCCCAGGTCGCGGGCGAGGGCCCGCACATAGGTGCCGGACGAGCAGACGACGGAGACGAGCACGTCCTGCACGGGCGTGCCGTCGGCCGCCTCGGCGGGGTGCACGGCGTGCACGGTGAAGGAGGAGACCGTCACCGGGCGGGCGGGGATCTCGAAGTCCTCGCCCTCGCGCGCCCGCTTGTAGGAGCGCTTGCCGTCGATCTTGATGGCGCTGACCTTGGAGGGCACCTGCATGATGTCCCCGGTCAGCTTGGCGACCCCGGCGTCGATGGCCTCGCGGGTGACCGCGGAGGCGTCCCGGGACGAGGTGATCTCGCCCTCGGCGTCGTCGGTGATCGTGTCCTGGCCGAGCCGGATGGTGGCCACGTACTCCTTCTCGGTCAGCGCGAGGTGACCGAGGAGCTTGGTGGCCCGCTCGACGCCGAGGACGAGCACACCGGTCGCCATCGGGTCGAGCGTCCCCGCGTGGCCGATGCGCCGGGTGCGGGCGATGCCCCGCATCTTGGCGACGACGTCGTGCGAGGTGAAGCCGGCCGGCTTGTCGACGATGACCAGGCCGTCCGGGCCGTCGTACTTCTGCTTCATTCGGCGGTCGCGTCCCCGTTGTCACCCGGCTTGCGGTAGGGGTCGGCCTCGCCGGCGTAGTCCGCGCCGGAGGACGCCTGGCGGACCTGGGCGTCGGAGGCCCGTGCCCGGTCCAGGAGGTCCTCGATGGTGCGGGCGGTGTCCGGCAGGGCGTCCGCCACGAAGGTCAGCGTCGGCGTGAACTTGGTGCCCGCCGCCTTGCCGACCTCCGAGCGCAGGATGCCCTTGGCGCTCTCCAGGCCGGCCGCGGCGCTGGCGCGCTCCTCGTCGTCGCCGTAGACCGTGTAGAAGACCGTAGCCTCCCGCAGGTCGCCGGTGACTCGCGTGTCCGTGATGGTCACGTGCGAGCCGAGCCGCGGGTCCTTGATTCCGCGCTGCAGCTTCTGGGCGATCACCTCGCGGATGAGGTCCGCCAGCCTTTTCGCCCGCGCGTTGTCGGCCACTGGTCCGTCTCCTTCTCGTCTTTCCAGCAATGTGCTCTGGGGGCGGCCACGACGGCCGGTTCAGTCGTCGTGGTCGCCGTGGAACCGCCGCCGTACCGACAGCAGCTCCACTTCGGGCCGTGCGGCGACCAGGCGCTCGCAGCGGTCCAGGATGTCCGTGAGGTGCCCCGCGTCCCCGGAGACCGCCGCCACTGCAATGGTGGCGCGGCGGTACAGGTCCTGCTCGCCGGTCTCGGCCACGCTGACCGCGTATTTGCGGTGCAGCTCGGCGACGATCGGGCGGACGACGGAGCGCTTCTCCTTCAGCGACCGGACGTCGCCGAGGAGCAGGTCGAAGGACAGTGTCCCTACATACATGTGTGACGGGTGAAGCCCACCCGGGAGGCGTGAGGTGCAGGTCCGCTTGAAACCGTACACGCAACGGCCGGGGCCGATCGACGGAAATATGATCCCGCCGACCGGCCCCGGCTGCAGCTACGCGGATCAGCCGCGCGGCTTCTCGCGCATCTCGTACGTCGCGATGACGTCGTCGACCTTGATGTCGTTGAAGTTTCCGAGGTTGATACCACCCTCGAAGCCCTCGCGGATCTCGGTGACGTCGTCCTTGAAGCGACGCAGACCGACGATGGTGAGGTCCTCGGCGACGACCTTGCCGTCGCGGATGAGGCGCGCCTTGGTGTTGCGCTTGACCTCGCCGGAGCGGATGAGGACACCCGCGATGTTGCCCAGCTTGGACGAGCGGAAGATCTCGCGGATCTCCGCCGTACCGAGCTCGACCTCTTCGTACTCCGGCTTCAGCATGCCCTTCAGGGCCGCCTCGATCTCCTCGATCGCCTGGTAGATGACCGAGTAGTACCGGACGTCGACGCCCTCGCGCTCGGCCATCTGCGTGGCACGGCCCTCGGCGCGGACGTTGAAGCCGATGACGATCGCGTCGGAGCCGGACGCCAGGTTGATGTCGGACTCGGTGACCGCACCCACGCCGCGGTGCAGCACGCGGATGTCGACCTCCTCGCCCACATCGAGCTGGAGCAGCGAGGACTCGAGAGCCTCGACCGAACCGGACGCGTCGCCCTTGATGATGAGGTTGAGCTGCTGGATCTCGCCGGCCTTGAGCACCTTGTCGAGGTCCTCGAGGGACACCCGGCGGGTGCGCTTGGCGAAGGCGGCGTTGCGCTCGCGCGCAGCGCGCTTCTCGGCGATCTGGCGGGCCGTGCGGTCCTCGTCGACGACGAGGAAGTTGTCGCCGGCGCCCGGGACGTTGGTCAGACCGAGGACGAGGACCGGGGTCGAGGGACCCGCCTCCTCCACGTTCTGGCCCTTGTCGTCGAGCATCGCGCGGACACGGCCGTAGGCGTCACCGGCGACCATCGTGTCGCCGACGCGGAGGGTACCGCGCTGGACGAGGACGGTGGCCACGGCGCCGCGACCGCGGTCGAGGTGGGCCTCGATCGCGATGCCCTGCGCGTCCTGCTCCGCGTTGGCGCGCAGGTCGAGCGCGGCGTCGGCGGTCAGGACGACGGCCTCGAGCAGCTTGTCGATGTTCAGACCCTGCTTGGCGGAGATGTCGACGAACATCGTGTCGCCGCCGTACTCCTCGGCCACCAGACCGAACTCGGTCAGCTGACCGCGGACCTTGGTCGGGTCGGCACCCTCGACGTCGATCTTGTTGACCGCGACCACGATCGGCACGTCGGCCGCCTTGGCGTGGTTCAGGGCCTCGATCGTCTGCGGCATGACACCGTCGTTGGCCGCCACCACGAGGATCGCGATGTCGGTCGACTTGGCACCACGGGCACGCATGGCGGTGAACGCCTCGTGACCCGGGGTGTCGATGAAGGTGATCTTGCGCTCTTCGTCGTTGACCTCGGTCGCGACCTGGTAGGCACCGATGTGCTGGGTGATGCCACCGGCCTCGCCCGCGACCACGTTGGTCTTGCGGATCGCGTCGAGGAGTCGCGTCTTACCGTGGTCGACGTGACCCATGACGGTCACGACCGGCGGACGCGCGACGAGCATCTCCTCGCCGCCCTCGTTCTCACCGAACTCGATGTCGAACGACTCGAGGAGCTCGCGGTCCTCCTCCTCCGGGCTGACGATCTGAACCTGGTAGTTCATCTCGTCGCCGAGGAGCTGCAGCGTCTCGTCGGAGACGGACTGCGTGGCCGTGACCATCTCGCCGAGGTTCATCATCACGGCGACGAGCGACGCCGGGTTGGCGCCGATCTTCTCCGCGAAGTCGGTGAGGGAGGCACCACGCGACAGGCGAATGGTGTCGCCGTTGCCGCGCGGCAGCATCACGCCGCCCACCGACGGGGCCTGCATGGCCTCGTACTCCTGGCGACGCTGACGCTTGGACTTGCGGCCACGACGGGCCGGACCACCGGGACGGCCGAAGGCGCCCTGCGTGCCACCACGGGCACCCGGACCACCGGGACGACCGCCGAAGCCGCCGGGACGACCGCCGCCGAAGCCGCCGCCACCACCGGGGCCACCGCCACCGGGACGGCCGGCGAAGCCGCCGCCGCCACCCGGACGACCGCCGCCGCCCGGACCGGCCGGACGACCGGCGAAGCCGGGACGACCGGCACCGCCACCGGGACGACCCGCGCCGCCACCGGGACGACCGGCGCCACCGGGGCCCGGACGCGGGCCGGCGGCCGGACGCTGCGGCATCATGCCCGGGTTCGGGCGGTTGCCGGCGGGGCCGGGACGCGGAGCGCCGCCCGGAGCCTGCGGACGGGGCATCGCACCGGGGGTCGGACGGGGACCGGCGCCCTGCGGACGCGGGCCACCGGGGCCGCCCTGCGGGCGGGGACCGGCGGGGCCGGGCTGGCCGGGGCGGGGCGCGCCACCGGGACGCGGGGCCTGCGGCCGGGCCATGCCGGTGGAGCCACCGGAGGTGAAGGGGTTGTTGCCCGGGCGGGGACCGGCCGGACGGGCGCCGGGGCGCGGGGCACCCTGGCCACCGGGGCGCGGACCGGCCGGACGGCCGCCCTCACGCTGACCGGACGGGCCCGGACGGGCGCCGGGGCGCGGCGCGGGGGCGCCGGCGGGCTTCGGCGCGGCCTGGAGACGTACCTGTCGTACCGCATCGGCCTGCGCACCTTCTCCGCCGCCGAGTCCCGTACGGCACTGGGGGTGCCGGACGCGTACCACCTGCCGACCGTGCCCGGCTCGGGCTACCTGAAGGTCGGCACCGACGAGATGACGCGGTTCAAGGCCGCCTACGT
>NZ_BAAJPZ010000028.1:0-62526 GCF_057552455.1 Streptomyces sp. PKA51 | reverse complement strand
GGGCAGCTTCCACTACCTCCTCATCGCCGCCGACCGCGTCTGACCCGGCCGCGGACAGCGCCAGGGCGCGGGGGAAGCCGTCACCGGCTTCCCCCGCGCCCTTGGGGCATCGGCGGCCCCGCACGCGGTCACCCCCGCCGCTCGCCGCGCGGCAGCCGGAACGCCAGCAGCGCCGTTGCGACCAGGGTGAGCCCCACCGCCACGAGGGCCTCGCGCATACCGGTGAGGGAGAAGCCCTCACCGCCGTCCGCCAGCAGCGTGCCGAACAGGGCCACGGCCAACGCGCCACCCGTCTGCCGCAGGGCGTTGAGCAGGCCGGACGCGGTGCCCGCCCGCTCCTCGGGAACGGCGTCCATCAGCAGGGCGGTCAGCGCCGGCACGGCCAGCGCACCGCCCATGCCCGTGGGAACCAGCATCAGCACGACCGCCCACAGCGGAGTGCTGCCGCCGAGCGGCAGCAGCACGAACATGGCCACGGCCAGGATCGCCTGCCCGGAGACGATGACCACACGGTGCCCGAACCGCTCGGTCAGCCGCGGGGAGAGCAGGTTCATCGACGTGATGACCGCTGACAGAGGCACGAACATCAGCCCCGCCGCCGTCCCGGACATGCCCCGCAGCTGCTGCAGGTACAGGCCGAGCAGGAAGACGACGCCGTAGAAACCCGCGTTGATCGCGAAACCGGCCGCCAGCGGCACCGTCACCCGCCCCTGCCGCAGCATGCCCAGCGGAACCATGGGAGCGGCATGCCGCTTCTCCGCGGCCACGAAGGCCAGGCCCCCGACGACCGCCACCACCGCCGCGGCCAGCACCGGAGCGGACGTCCAGCCCCGGTGCCCGCCCTCGATGACCGCGTACGCCAGCCCCGCCAGCGCGGCCACGGCACTGAGCTGTCCCAGCGGGTCCAGCGGCGCGGGACGGCGCGGCGAGGGCGCGGTGCGGGCCAGGAGCAGCAGAATCACCGCACCGACCGGCAGGTTGAGCAGAAAGACGGCACGCCAGTCGGCCACCTCGGTGAGCACACCGCCCAGAACCGGCCCCGCCGCCATGGCGAGCGAACCGCCGACCGTCCACAGGGCGATGGCCCGGGACCGGCGCCGCGCGTCCCCGTACGCCTGCCGGACCAGCGCCAGCGATGCGGGCATGACGACCGCGGCCGCCGCGCCCTGGACGAACCGCGCGCCGACCAGCAGGCCGATGCCCGGCGCCACCGCGCAGCCGAGCGAGGCGAGCGTGAACAGCGCAACGCCCCACGCGTACGCCCGCCGCGCCCCGGCCCGGTCGGCCAGCGCCCCGGCGGACAGCAGCAGGGCCGCGAACATCAGCGTGTACGAGTCGACGACCCACTGCAGTCCGGCCATCCCGCCGTGCAGGGAGGAGCGGATCGCGGGCAGCGCGATGTTGACGGCCGAGACGTCGATGGTGATGACGGTGAAGCCCAGCAGCGAGGCGACGAGCGCCAGGGACGCGGACCGCTGCGGGGCCGCCGCGGGAGCGGGGAAGGGGGCGGCGGGCAGCGCGTCGGGGCGCTGCGGCGACGTGATCGTGGCGGGCGGCATGCGAAGCACCCTTTCTCGGGTCGGGTCGTGGACATCGGCCGGCGTCCACCAGAGTGCGCCGCCCGCGGCCGCGCAGGCAGACCGCGCCGTGCCGGGGTGCGCCGTGCCTGGCCCTGTCACGGCCCCCCACGCACGGCACCCGTCTGGGATCATGGCGGGATGACACACGCCACCGAACTGGGCAGATACCTGCGCGCCCGGCGCGCGCGGATCACCCCCGCAGAGGCGGGGCTGCCCGCCGGAACCGGGATACGCCGCACCCCGGGGCTGCGCCGCGAGGAACTCGCGACGCTCGCCGGGGTGAGCGTGGACTACTACACGCGGCTCGAACGCGGCCGCGAGACCAACCCCTCGCCGGCCGTCATCGAGGCCATCAGCCGCGCCCTGCGCCTGTGCGCCGACGCCCACGAGCGCCTGCAGGACCTCGCCGACCTGGCCTCCGGCCGGCAGGCCCAATCGCGTGGCACCGGGACCACCGAGCAGACCGTACGGGAGTCCGTCCTGCGCATGCTGGAGACCCTGCGCCCGCTGCCCGCGTACGTCGTCACACCCTTCAACGACGTGCTGGCCGGCAACGCGCCCGCGCGGCGGCTCTTTCCCGGCATGTGGGACTGGCCGGCGGAGCAGCGCAATCACACCCGCTATCTCTTCCTCCACCCCGAGGGGCGCACGCTCTACGAGCCGTGGGAGGAAACCGTCGCCAAGTCGGTGGCGCATCTGCGCGCCGTCGGCGGCGCCGACCCGGACGCCCCCCGGCTCGCAGCCCTGGTCGGCGAACTGCTGCTGAAGTCCCCCGACTTCGCCCGGCTGTGGGAGCGCTACGACGTCAAGGAGCGCTCCGGCGGCCCGAAGACCTTCAACCACCCCAAGGCCGGCATGATGACGCTCACCTTCGAGGTGATGAAGCTCGCCGGTACGGGCGGGCAGCGGCTCGTCGTCTACCAGGCCGAGCCGGGCAGCGCCGACGAGGCGGCCATGCTGACCCTCGACCCCGCGGCCCGCACCGGGCGACAGCCCGCCTGATCACGGCAGGGCGCCGCTTCAGCGGCGGTTCCTTCGATCCGTCAGCAGGACATGGGTCTGGGCGCCGGCGGCCATGGCCATGGAGGCGCTGGCCAGCGCCGTGCTCCAGGCGGGGTACTGGTGGTCGCTGAACACCAGCATCAGGAGGAAGGTCAGCAGGGTGACGGCACAGGACCAGGTGACATGGTGCGTGCGGGGCACGGGCATCTCCTTTCTGCGTGAACCCGTTACGGGAGGTGTGGCAGGGCGTCTACCCCCGACACCGTGAGGACCGCGGCAGAACCACCCGTGTGGGTGGGCCGCCCACGGCAGCCCTCACCCGTGCACCTCCTCGGGTTCCCCCAGGTCGTGCAGGATGCGCGAGGCGTCGATGAGCAGCGTGCCGTACACGTGCCAGCGCTCCGAGGCGGCCTGCTGCGGAGAGCGGGCGATGAGCTCCTCGCAGCGACCCATGGCCTCCTGCGTGACCCGCCGGGCGGCGTCCTCGTCCGGCCCGGTACGGCCGGGGGAGTGCACCGCGAGCGCGTCCGCGACCCCGTGCAGCAGGCCGGCATAGGCCGCAAGGAAGTCCTGGGCCGGCCCGTCGGCGTCGACAGCCGCCTGGTGCAGGCCGCGCAGAAGCGAGCGCAGGTGGGCGACGACGCGGTCGAGCACGTCCAGCGACGTCAGGCACGTGCCCAGCCCGGGCGGCCGTCCGGCCCGGCGGCTGCGGGGGTTGAACCTGCGGTTCTCCTCCTCGCCGCGCACGGTGGCCCGCGCCGCGTCGACACGCTCGCCGATCCGGCGGCAGCGCCGCCCCCACCCCCGGACGGATTCCCCCGCGCACCGGCCGTCGCCGAGCGCGTGCGCCATGTCCTCCACCAGCCGCCGCACGTCCCGCCAGACGTCGTCGACCTGCTCCCGGGCGGAGGCCGGGTGGGAGGAGGGGGCGGGCAGGAAGTGGGCCACGAGCCCGCAGCCCACCCCCAGGGCCACCGCCGCGACCATGTGGGTGATGTAGCTCCACCGGCCCAGGCCGGAGGTGAAGACGAACGCGGCGACGACCGGTATCTGGTACCGCTGCCCGCCCAGCGACGAGGTCTTCGCCGCGATCAGGGCGAGCAGCATCACCAGCGCCAGCGTCCACGCGTGCACCCCGGCCGTCGTCCCGAGGACACCGGTCACACCCGCACCGATGACCAGCGCCCCCAGATACCGCAGCGCTTCCCACAGCGACCGGTACACCGTCCGCTGCAGCGCCAGCAGTGCGGTGAAGGGCGCGAAGGCCCGTACCTGCGCGGGCAGCAGCCGGCCGGACAGGTACCAGGCCACCACCGTGGCCGCCACCGCCTTGAGCTGCAGCAGAACGTCGTTGCGCTCCGGGCCGGGCCGGCGGGCGGCCCGCAGGAGGTACGACCACGTCCGTGCGAGGACGCACCGCACGGCGGCCGAACGGGGACGAGCCCGCACCCGTCGCTGCCGCGGGTGCGGGCTCGTCCGCTCACCGGGTCCCCCGGCCGTGCCGGGCCCGGGCCATGGGACGGGCGTCACGCGTGCGAGTGCCGGCCGTGCCCGTGGTGTCGGTGGCTGCGCCCGGCGAACACCCGGTACAGGGCGAGGATGATGACGGAACCGACGACCGCGGCGATCCACGTCGACAGGTGGAAGAAGCCGTTGATCGATTCCACGCCGAACATCACCTTGCCGAGGAAGCCGCCCAGCAGCCCCCCGACGATGCCGATCAGCATCGTCACCAGCACGCCTCCGGGATCCTTGCCGGGCATGAGGGCTTTGGCGATCGCTCCGGCGAGCAGGCCGATGATGATCCAGGCGAGGATGCTCATGGTGCGTGTCCCTCCTTCATCAGTGACTGATGAGGCGCTTAACCTGCTGCTTCGCCCTCAAACCGGCCGGCCCCGCCGAACATGTGCCCGCACTGCAGCCGGGCTCAGCCCACCGGCCGGCTCTCCTGCGCCCACGCCGCCAGCAGCCGCAGCGCCGTCTGGGACGGAGAGCCTTCCTCCACCGTGTGGGCCACCAGCGCCTGGTCCGGATCGTCGGGCAGCCGCAGCGTCTCGAACCCGAGATCGAGTTCCCCGACGACCGGGTGCCGGTAGACGTACCGCCCGTGCGTCTTGTCCTTCAGCCGGTGCTCCGCCCACGCCGTGCGGAACTCCGGGCTGCCCGCGGAGAGTTCCTCGAGCAGCGCTGCCGTGTGCGGATCGTCCGGATGACGTCCTGCATCGAGCCGGAGGTAGGCGGCCACATCGCTCGCCTTGCCGCGCCAGTCGGCGTACAGGCTGCGCATCCCCTCGTCCAGGAACACCAGACGCGCCAGGTTCCGCTGCCGGGGCGGCAGCGCGCCGAAGTCGGTGATCAGCGCCGCCGCGAGCCGGTTCCACGCCAGGACGTCGGTGTTCCGGCCGACCACGTACGCCGGTACGTCGCCCGCCGACTCCAGCAACCGGCGCAGCCCCGGCCGCACCTGCTGCGACGGCGGCGGCCCGTCGGTACGGTCCGCCTCCGACCACGGCCGGGCCAGCCGGTACAAATGCTCGCGCTCCACCGTGTTCAGGCGCAGGGCACGGGCGACCGCGTCCAGCACCGCCTCGGAGAAGTGCAGGGTGCGCCCCTGCTCCAGGCGCACGTAGTGGTCCACGCTCACCCCGGCCAACCGGGCCAGCTCCTCCCGGCGCAGCCCCGGCACACGCCGCCGGCCGCCGTAGTCCGGCAGGCCCAGCTCCTCGGGGCGCAACCGCGCCCGGCGGGACCGGAGGAACTCGCCCAGTTCTGCGCGTCTGTCCAAAACCATGCGGCAAGTATCCCCATCCCCTTGCTCCCGCGGCCCTCCCGTGCCTGGTCATGCCGTGCCCAGGCACCGGCTGCCACTGGGTGGGCCGCCGCCGGGCGACCAAAGTGGTGGTCACCGGAACGGATCCGGCCCCGCACACCGACTCGCGAAGGAAGCACCCCGTCATGGCGACCACTCACCTGCCCACCCGCCCCCTCGGCACCACCGGCATGGACATCACCCGCACCGGCCTCGGCTCCTGGGCGGTGTCCGGCTCCGGCTGGTTCTTCGGCTGGGGCGACACCGACGACACCGAATCGATCACCGCCATCCGGCACGCCCTCGACGCGGGCGTCAACTGGATCGACACCGCCGCCGTCTACGGCCTCGGCCACTCCGAGGAACTGATCGGCAAGGCCGTCGCCCACCTGCCCGAGGCCGACCGCCCCTACCTCTTCACCAAGGTCGGCCTGGTCTGGGACCCGGACAACCCGCAGGCCGCGCCCCGCCGGATCATGAAGCCGGCCAGCGTCCGCCGCGAGGTCGAGGACTCGCTGCGCCGGCTGGGCGTCGAGCGCATCGACCTGTACCAGGTGCACTGGCCCGACACCGGCGAGTCCCTGGAGTACGTGGGCGACGGCAGCGGCGCCGTCTCCCCGAACGCCACCCCGCTGGAGGAGTACTGGCAGGTCATGGCCGACCTCAAGGCCGAGGGCAAGGTCCGGGCCATCGGCCTGTCCAACCACACGCCCGAGCAACTGGCCGCCGCCGAACGCATCGCCCACGTCGACGTCGTCCAGCCGCCCTTCTCGGCCATCAACCGCTGCGCCGCGGACGAGATCGCCTGGGCCCGCGCCCACGACACGGGCGTGATCACCTACTCCCCGCTGCAGTCCGGCCTGCTCACCGGCACCTTCTCCGCCGAGCGCGTCGCCGGCCTGCCCGCCGACGACTGGCGCGTCGCCCACCGGGACTTCACCACCGGCCTGACCGCCAACCTCCACCTGGCGAACGCACTGCGCCCCGTCGCCGCCCGGCACGGCGCCACCGTCGCCGAGGTGGCCATCGCCTGGGTGCTGGCCTGGCCCGGCATCACCGGAGCCATCGTCGGCGCCCGCAAGCCCGGCCAGGTCGACGGCTGGATCGGGGCCGGCTCGGTGCAGCTGACGCCAAAGGACCTGGAGGAGATCGCCACCGCCATCACCACGTCCGGCGCCGGCGCCGGCCCCGCCCGCCCCTGAACCCGCCCCCACCGCACCAGGAGATCACCCCACCATGTCCCTCACCGTCGTCGCCGAATGCCTGGCCGCCCCCGGCCGGGAGGACCGCCTGCGCACCGCCCTGGAAGCGATGATCGAGCCGTCCCTGGAAGAACCCGGCTGCCTCGCCTACCGCCCCTACACCGACCCCAACGACAGCGCCCGCATGGTGATCGTCGAGGAGTGGACGGACTCCCGGGCCCTCGCCGACCACTTCACCACCCCCCACTTCCACCACGTCCGGCACGTACTGGACCGGGTCCTCGCCGAACCGATGACCATCCGCACACTGATCGCCGCTCCCACCGACTGACACCCGCCGACCGACCCGCCGGCCGGGCACGCTGCGCCGTGCCCGGCCGGCCGGTCGGCGCTCAGCGCAGCTCGCGGATGCCGTACACCAGGCAGACCGCCCCGATTCCTCCGGTGACCAGCGCCCCCAGGACGGCGCCGATCTGTCCCCGGTCCATCGTCACGGTGAGCGCGGCGGCCACGAGGAACAGCACTCCCAGGCCGACGAGCAGCTGTCCCGCCCCGCTGCCGCCGTCCACGGAGCCCACCGGGGCGCCAACCGTCACCGTCACCGACTCGACCACCCCGTCCGGATTGCGCACCGGCACCGTCACCTCCTGACGGCCCTTGCCCCGCGGCTGGTAGACCTGCCCGCTGTGCCGCTCCAGAACCTCGGCATCACCCACCGACTGCGCGGTCGTGGTGCCCTCGTAGTCGCCGCTCAACTCGCGCAGCTCCGCCAGCATCGCGCGCCGGGCGGCCTCCGGGCTGCCGAAGCTGTGCCGGGAGCCGACTGCCTTTGCCGAGTCCTTGCCGTGACCGAAGTGCATGACTGTTACGTACGCCCATTTCGCCATGCCCGACAGAGTAGGCACCCGCGGTCAGGCACGGCAGCGCAGCATCTCCAGCGGGGGATTGGCCCGCAGGTCCGCCCAGAAGTCCACGCCGAACCTCCGCACGCCCGCATCGGACACCTGCAGCGGAACCCACGTCACGTCCTCGAACCCGGCGGCCCTCAGGCACCGCTCGTACACCTCCCGGCGCGGGCAGGTGCTGACGAAGGAGATCGGCGGATCGAGCAGTGCCGTGACCCTGATGCGCGGCCCGGCCTCGGCCTGTCCGCCGGCCGGCTCGCACAGGAAGCCGTACGCGGCCATGGACGGCCCGTCGAAGCAGTACTCGGGCCTCTGCAGCAGCACGAAGAACTCGCCTCCGGAGACCAGGCTGCGATGCACATTGCGGCACATCCGCTCCATGGCGGCGACGTCCTCCGCGTAGCCCAGGAGCTGCACCGCCGTCGCGACGTCGAAGCGCCGCCCCAGCGGGCGGAGCGCGGCCACGTCGCCCACCTCGTAGCGCACCCCCAGCGGGTCGCGCTCCTCCCGCTCCCGTGCCGCGGCGACCATGACACCGGAGATGTCGACGCCGAGCACCTCCGCGGCACCGCGCCGCTTGAACTCCCGGCTGTAGAACCCCGTACCGCTGGCCAGGTCCAGGACCGACTTGCCGCGCACGTCCCCCACCATGGCCAGGAAGCCGGGCACCTCCACGTAGCGCGCCAGCGGCAAGGACTTGAAGCCCTCGAACGCGTCACCGATCTCGTCGTACTGCTGCACACCCACTGCCGCCGTCCTCCCCTGCTCCCGGCACGCCGAAGCCTTGGGTGGGCAGTCTCCCCGCGCCCCGGCGCAGGCCCGTACTGGCAGAAGCCACAAAGATGCGAACCCCCGCGCATCGCATCACCCACGTGCGCGTTTAAGCTGTGCTTCTTTCTCGAACAGGGGGACATGCAGAACATGGGTGGCTGGGTATGGATGGTGATCCCCGTGGTCATCGTCGGCGGTGGTTGGGTCCGCGACAGCGTCCGGGACGCCTTGAAGAACCGGCACGAGCGCAAGATGGAGCTGCTCCGGGTGACCGAGCGCCAGCAGCTCGCGCTGGAGGCCGCGAACCGTCCCCCGGAGCCCGTGTGCGGCTGCACCCATCACCTGGCCAAGCACGACAAGCAGGGCACGTGCCACGAGATGGTCGACGCCCCCACCGCCTGGGACGCCGAGCGCAAGCCGGTGCAGTACGAGGCCCGACGGTGCAACTGCCAGCAGTACGTGGGCCCCGAACCGCTGGGAACCGTCTTCGCCCCCGAGCTCACCGACCTGCACTGAGCCCGGCCCGAAGAGTTCGCGGCCACCCTCGTGCCGTCGCCCTCGGCTCGATCGTCGCCCCCGCCCGGTCGGTCGGCGGGGGCGCGTCGGGGCGTCAGATCATCAGGAGCAGGCGGGTGTGGGGTACGAGCTTGCGATTGACGCTGGTGCTCTGCACGAAGATGGTGAAGTCGTCGTTGTGGTCGGGCTTGACGCGGACCTCGGTGTCGGGCAGGCCGAGCAGGGTCCGTGCCTGCGGGCCGGTGTAGACCCGGTCCGTCTTCTTCTCCAGCACCGCGATCTGTTTCTGCGCCTGGATCTTCTCGGACTTGCTCAGCTGGTAGAAAGCGCAGCCGGTGCGGTAGGTGTGGCCGCATTCGATGACCCATTCCCGGATCGCTGCTTCGCGGGCCACCGGGACGAGCTGGTATTCCGAGGGATTGATCGGCGTGAGGCCGGCTGCCTGGATGGTGTCCTTGTTGACCGCATCGGCACCCGTGGAGAACACCGCCCGGGATCCGCGAATTCCCTTGGTGCGGCCCACCATAAAGTTCTCGGTGGCCTGCC
Source organism: Streptomyces sp. PKA51 (assembly GCF_057552455.1). Classification (NCBI taxonomy): domain Bacteria; kingdom Bacillati; phylum Actinomycetota; class Actinomycetes; order Kitasatosporales; family Streptomycetaceae; genus Streptomyces; species Streptomyces sp. PKA51. The sequence continues at coordinate 53,195 of NZ_BAAJPZ010000028.1, read as the reverse complement.
GGATGACCTGCCCGGCCTCTTCCAGCCCCTGGGTACTGGTGGCGTCCCAGATGGCGATGTTGTCCTTCGGGAAGCCGCACTGCATGGCTTCGCGCTTACCCATCTGATCCGGGACGAGAACGGCCAGTGTCCAGTTGTCCTGCTGCGTGGCCATCATCGTGGCCACGCCCTGCACCAGCTCCCGCGTGTCCTTGGCGGGGACGTCCGGGCAACGGTGACTTGCGTTCTCCTGCCCGTCGGTCAGGACGAACGTCAGGAAGCTGTGGTCACCGTAGAGCTGAGCCGTCTGCGCCAGCTCCCGCTGCGACTTGAGCGTGGCCGCCAGCAGCGCCGTCATTCCCCCGACCCGGTACAGCTGCTTCAGGGACGGCATGCGCAGCACGTCCTTGTCGTAAATGACGCATTCCACCTTGTCCGCGAAGACATACACCGTCACACGGGTTTCCTGGTCCAGCTCCTGCGACCGGCGGGCCAGGTACGCGATCTGCTGGTCGGCGACTTCGACGACTTTCTGGCTGAGGTGCGACATGGATGAACTGGCATCCAGCACAAGGGCAACGTGGTTGATGTAGTTCTGGTTTCCGGACATGGCCGTTCCCCCTCTTTCTGACTCGGTGCCCTCACCTTCTCACCCACCACTGACAATCGCCCCGGACCCCGGTCCGACCGCGGTGGTGGGCAGCGACTGTGAGGGTGGCACCACCGGTCAGACGGTCGGCAGCCTGCGGCTGTAGACCTTGCCGGTCTCGTTGAAGAGCGCCGTGGTGCCGAGGCTGTTGACGAGGAGGGAGACGGGCGTCCAGGAGATGCCCGCCATGTCGATCCGTTCCGTCCGGCCGGTCCACATGTCGCGCCGGAAGATGTCCGTGGCCTGGTTGGTGTCACCGGGCACCAGGTTGTCGGCGTCCGAGGCGAAGACGACCCAGCGGCTGTCGGCCGTCATGGTGCCGCCGTAGGAGCCGCCGGTGGTTCGGGTGCCCGGCAGCGGGCGGCAGGCCGCCGTGGTCGTGCCCCGCCACAAGTCGCGGACGTAGAGCTCGTCGTGGGAGGAGTTCGGGTCCGTTCCGTGGGGTTCGGGCGTCCTGAAGAGCGCGTACCGTCCGTCGGGGCTCAGGCTTGCGCCGAGGAGCGCTTCGCGCGGCGCGCCGGCGGGGTCGACGCTCGCCCTCTGGATCCGGCCGGTGTGCGCGTTCCACACGTAGAACTGGGGTGTCCTGCGCGGCCGGGGCGGCTTGGTGGCGCTGGCGGCGGGGGACTGGGTGCGGGGCAGGAGGTTGGTGGCCGTCGAGCGGAAGCCGATGGTGGAGCCGTCCGCACTGATGACGGGATTGTCGGAGCCGTGGTCGGCCGGGGAGCCGTCCGGGGCGGTCGTGATCAGCCGGGTGGTGCCCTTGCGGCGGTCGGTGACGTGGATGCCGCTGCCCTCGCGCGAGGCGTACGCCACGTACCGGCCGTTCCCGCTGATGGTGGGGCTCTCGAAGTCCTCGGCGCCGGTGCTGATCCGCTGGGTGTGTCCGCTCCGGCGGTCCCGGACGAAGATCTGCCAGTTGCTGCTGCCCGGGGCGACGGAGCTGAACGCCACGTACCGCCCGTCGCCGCTGATGGCCGCTTCGCCCGCCCCCAGCGGCGTACCGTCGTCGCCGAGGCTGACGCGCTCGATGCGCCCGGTGCGCAGGTCCCGGACGAACGCGTCGTAATTGAGGTCGGTGTCGTCGGGCACCAGATTCGACGCCACCGAGACGAAGAGGGCGTACCTGCCGTCCGCGCTCATCCCGGACGCCTCCGACCAGCCGTTGGGCTGTGCACCGTCGAGGCCGAGGTCCACCTGGACGATGCCGTGCCGGCCCGGCTCCGCCGCCCGGGCCGGTAACGCCGCCCCTGAAAAGAGGACGGCGGTCGCGAACCCGCAGACCCCCCGTACCGCCCACCGTCCTGCGCGCCCACCATGGATCCGTCTCACCGTGATCAGTCCTCCCCTGTTGTCGAGCCGGCCCGCATCCGGCGCCCGTGCCGGCGGACCAGGGAGAGCCAACTGGCGGTCGGGGCACCGCGTCAACGCTCGTGTTCGGCCAACTCGGCCCTTTTGTCGCGGTAATCATCCCTATGCGGTGCGTAAGCAGACCGTCCGTCCGGTAGGCACGAAAGGCGGGTCACCAGCATCGCAGCGTCCATACCGCCTCGCCAGCCAGCGAGTTGACCTCCTGAGCGCCTCCTGCTTTGAGCCATCGGAGACGCCGGAGAACTTTGAAGCTTCTAGGATCGAACCTCCATACGTACGGCCCGTCCCGTTTTCGAACCCTGTGGAGAGCCCCCGATGGAGAAGCAATGAGTGCTGCCCCGCCGGCCCCCGGCACGGACCGGGCACAGCTGGTCGAGGTGGCTGCAGCCGACCTCCCGCGTCTCGCCCCACTCTTCGACCCCGACCATCCCAACCTGGCCTTCGCCCACGCGGTCATCGACGGAGCCATTCCCGGCAGGGCCTGGGCGCAGTTCCACAACGGCGCCCCGGTCAGCTGCCTGATCGCCACCACGGCACCGTTCTGCCTTGCCGCCGGAACCCTGACCCCTGCCTTCTTCACGGAGGCCGCGGCGCTGCTCGCCGGGCACGGCGACGTGCAGCTCGTCCATCCACCGGACCCCGAGGCCGGAGCCTGGGCCGAGCAGGCCGGCTTCACCACGCAGCGGCGGCTGCACTTCACCCACACCCCCCTCGGCTTCAGCGCCCCCCGGCCGGTCGTCCCCGACGGCTACGCCTTGGTGCGGATCGACGCGGAGACCTTCTCCCGCCTCGATTCCCCGATGGCGCGCAGCATTTTCGGCACGGGCGCCCGGTACGCCGACCGTGCGGCCGGCTTCGCCCTGGTCAAGGACGGCCGGGTGGCGGCGGACGCGCACGGTGTCATCGGCGGCGGGCTGATCGAGCTCGGCATCCACACCCACCCCGACCACCGCCGCAAGGGCCTTGCGTTCGTGGTCCTCGCCGCTGTCAGCCGCTGGGGCAGCGGGCGGGGCCTGCGGTCCGTCATGACGTGTCAGGCGGAGAAGACACCGAGCATCGCGCTGGCCCGGAAGCTCGGCCTGACCGAGGAATTCTCCTACCCGATAGCGAAAGCCACATGCTGAAACCCTTGTTACCCGAGGCCATTTCCCCCGCCTCGGTACGGCGCGTGCGCGAACTCATCGGCCCGCACATCCGCCGTACGCCGCTGCTGCGGGCGAAGGCACCGAGCCCGGTGGACATCCACCTGAAGTGCGAAAACCTGCAGATCACCCACTCGTTCAAAGCCCGAGGCGCGCTCAGCGCGCTGCACGCCTACCGGCGGTTCCGCCCGGAGGTGTGGACCCGCATCGTCCGCGACGGCATCGTGACCGGCAGCTCGGGCAACTTCGCACAGGGCCTCGCACACGTGACCTCGCAGCTGGATCTGGCGTACACGGTGGTGGTGCCGGATTCGATTCCGGAGGCGAAACGGTCGCAGATCCTGGCGTACAACCCCAGGACCCGGATCGTCGAGGTCGCCTACCCGACCTGGCGCCGCACCATGGTCTCCGCCTCCTTCCCCGAGCTGCCGGGCTTCTTCCTCTCCTCGGAGAGCGACCCGTACGTCTCGCTGGGCATCGCCACGATCGGGATGGAGATCCAGGACGACCTGCCGGACGTGGACGCGGTCCTGGTGCCCTACGGCGGCGGAAACCTCGCCTACAGCCTGGCGACCTACCTCGAGGTCCCCGTCTACGCCGTCGAGATCAGCACCGGCGCGCCCCTGTCCGCATCGCTGCGCGCGGGCCGCCCCACGGATGTGCCGTACGAGCGCTCGTTCGTGGACGGCATCGGCGCGAGTTTCGTCATCCCGGCCCAGTTCGAGCGGCTGAAGGACAAGCTGGCCGGGGTGTTCACGGTGACTCCACAGGAGATCGCCGAGGCCCTGTCGTCGCTCGCCTTCGCCGACAAGATCGTCTGCGAGGGTGCCGGAGCCGCGGCGTACGCAGCCGCCCTGAAGCACTCCTCCGCGTACGGCTGGCGCAGCCCCGTAGCCGTCGTCAGCGGCGGCGTCATCGACCCCGACGTCCTGCTGCACACCCTGACCACCACCGGTCGGCCCCTCACCCCGTCCATGTCACCTTGTGGAGCGATCTCATCATGAGCACAACCCTGCCCGTCATCGAGCCGGTGAGCCCCGCGATCGGGGCCCGGGTCACGGGTCTCGACCTGTCGCAGGAGCTGTCGAACGAGGCGTGGAAGACGGTCCTCGACGCCTTCCACCAGCACAACGTGCTGGTCTTCCCGGGACAGGACATCTCGGTCGAGCAACACAAGGCGTTCACCGCGCGCTTCGGGCCGCTGCTGACGCACAGCCACTTACTGCCGATGACCATCGAGGGGCACCCCGAGGTGATGGTGCTCCACAACAACGAGCAGAAGCCGCCGGGGCTGAACGACTGGCACACCGACAACAGCGGTTGGGCCGAACCCCCGCTCGGCACCTCCCTCTACGCCAGGATCACGCCCAAGGTCGGTGGGGACACCCTCTACGGCAACATGTACCTGGCGTACGAGGCGCTGTCGGCACCCATGCAGGAGCTGCTCCTGCAGCTGACCGCGACCCACGACGTGCGCAAGGCGTTCGGCCCGGACTACGCCAACCTGCAGAAGTCCCTGCGCAAGAAGGGCATCGACCCGAACCAGCAGTTCGCCGACCAGGACCCGATGGAGCACCCGCTGATCCGCACGCACCCCGAGACGGGGCGCCGGGCCCTGTACATCTCGAACCCGTACGTGACGCGGATCAACGGCGTGACCGAGTCCGAGAGCCGGGCGCTGCTGGCCTTCCTCTGCCGCCACATCGAGACCAACGAACTGATCTACCGCCACCGTTGGACCCAGGGCGACCTGGTGATCTGGGACAACCGCTGCACCCAGCACCTCGCGGTCGCGGACTACTTCCCCGACGAGCGTCTGATGCACCGCATCAACATCGCGGGAGAGAAGCCCTTCCTCAAGCTCTGACCGCATCCCCTCAACCCACCGCGTCGCGCCCCGGCCTGCGAGCCGGGGCGCGGCGTGGCCTGCCTCCGCTACGTCGCCCTCTTCGCGCTTTGATGTCGTCGTCGAGGTCGTCGTCGAGAGGGAGGTTCGTCCGTGCCCGTTTCCGATGTGTCGTGGCGGGAGGCCGCGGCCCGTGTCGAGGCCGGGTTCCCCGGTTTCCTCGCCGAAGGTCTGCTCCGCCGCACGAGCAAGGCCCTGATCGTGGCCGGTACCTATGCCGACACGGCCGCGGTGGCCAAGGTTCTCACCACGCAGGAGAGGGCCTGGCGTGAGAAGTTCGCCCGGGAAGCAGCCGCGTACGGTGCCTTCACCGCCGGTGCCCCGCCGGTGCGCGTGCCCCGGCTGCTGGCCGGCGGCCCCGACAGCGGCGTCATGATCCTGCAGCGCGTCCCCGGCGAGCCGCTGCACGCCGACCGGTACCCGCCCGCGCTGCCGCTGCCCGCGGTGCAGGCGGCCGTGGACACGCTGGCGCTCCTCGCCGACTGGAGACCGAGCGCGTTCCCCCGGGTGTGGGACTACTGCGAGCGTCTCGACCGGTATCGCGCACACGGCCTCCTGGACCACGGCGACCACCAAGCCCTCACCCGGCTGCTCGAAGAGGCCGGGCCCGACCGGCACTTCGCCCACGGCGACCCCCTGCCGGCCAACATCCTCCACCACGCCGTCGACGACACCACCGAGGTCACCCTGGTGGACTGGGAATTCGCCGGCTTCTACCTGCCCCACCACGACCAGGCGCTGCTGTGGGCCCTGCTCGCGGCCACCCCCGGGGCCCGCCGCCTGATCGAGAGCCGGGTCGCCGAGCACGGCCGGCGGCATGTGGCCGCCTTCACCGTGGGCCGGGCGGTGATCCTCGCCCGCGAGCTGCGCATGCATCGCGCGGCTCTGCCGGCTGCGTGGGCGCGCCGCCGGCTCGACGCCGTGGAACGCGACTGGACGATGCTCCGCGACCTGATGCGGGGGAAGTCCTTCAGCGCCCGGCGGCCGTGACGACCTCCTGGACGTAGGCGATCACGGGCGGCCCGAAGTGTGCGTACACCTCGCCGACCGCGGCCAGCAGCCCCGGCAAAGGCCAGTCGTGGGGGAGGAGTTCGCACGGCAGGGCGGGTGGCGTGCGCAGGGTGTCGACGAGGCTGCCGCCGAAGAGGCGGGCGTAGGCCGCGAGGCCCTGCGGCCCGGGCTCCGGCGGGACGGGCGTCTCCCGTAGGGCGGCGCGCAGGCGTGCGGTGTGCTCGCGGTAGCGGCGGCCGAGCTCGTCGAGTTCCCACGCGCGGTGGGCCACCTGGGCGGCGTCGGCCACGCCGAGTTCGACGCGCCCGAAGTACACCGTGCCCTCCGTCAGGGGGCCGCCGAGTTCGGCCAGGAGGTGGTCGCGGCGGTCGACGGGGGAGATGAGGACGCCGGGCTGCATGAGGCCGTAGCGGGCGAGGGCGGCGGCGCGGCGCAGCCGGTCGCGGTGGGCGCGGTGGGCTTCGGGGACGGTGTAGAAGACGGCGTGGAAGAAGCCGTCCCAGGCGGGGGGCGGCGGGCGGCCGTCGCGGATCTGCCGGAACGCGGCGAGGAAGGGGCCGGTGAGCCGGTAGTCGGCGGTGCGGCCACGGGGGGTGGCGGCGATGAGGCCGTCGCGGCGCATCCGGGCGATCAGGGAGCGGGCGGCGGCCGGGGTGAGCCCCAGGTCGGTCAGGAGCCTGACGAGCGCGGTGCCGGGGAGTTCCTCGCGCCCGGCCACTCCGTACAGGAACGGCACCAGGCTCACCTGGGCGCCGCGCGAGACGCCGGCCGTCCCCTGACGACCTGTTACGATCTTGCTCACGGTCGTGAGTATATGCGACATACAAATGAATCGGGGGAAAGACCGTAATGACCAAGCACGACACGCAGCGTCGAGGCGGCGGCAAGGCCCTGGCCAACTGGGGCCCGGCCATCCTGTTCGCCGTGATCCTGCCCTTCGTGACCTACGGAATGCTCACCGACCACGGGGTGAGCCAGGTCAAGGCGCTGCTGATCATCTCCCTGTGGCCCGCCGTCGAAACGCTCCTGCACCTGGCGATCCGGCGCCGCGTCGACGAGTTCGGCATCATGATGCTCATCCTCATGCTGCTCGGCGCCGTCAGCGCGACGGCCTACAACACCACCGAACTCGTCTTCCTCAAGGACTCGGCCATCACGGGCCTGCTGGGCCTGTCCTTCCTGGGCAGCCTGACGCTGCGCCGGCCGCTGATGTTCTACCTGGGCCGCAAGTTCGGCACCGACGGCACGCCCGAGGGCCTGGCCCACTGGAACGGGCTGTGGCAGTTCCCCGGCTTCCGGCGGACGCAGTACCTGCTGACGACCGTGTGGGGCCTGGGCTTCCTGGCGGACGCAGCGATCCGCGCCGTCCTCACGTACACCCTGCCGACCAGTGCCATGGTCCTGGTGAACAACGTCCTCCCGCTGGTCGTCGTGGCCGCCCTGGTCGCCTGGACCACCCGGGTCGCCAAGGCGGGCCGGGCCCGCTCGGCGGCGGCACAGGCCGCCGCGGAGGAAGCGGACGGCACGACCCCGGCCGGGGCCCGGGCCGCGGCGTAGGACGGCACGGGGGCCGCAGGCCGCAGCGCCGGTACCGGCGCGGGCGGGAAGCGGGTGGGAGGGCACGGGGCCTCCCACCCGCTTTTGCGTATCACGGCGGCGGAAGCCGGTAGTCGGCACAGGCCGCCGGGATGCGCACGCCCGTGGCCCGCAGATGGCCCGTCCTGGTCAGGTACGCCGCGCCGCGCATCAGATGCCCCGCCACGTCCGCGGCCCGGCGGTTGCCGGGTGCCGCCAGCGCGGTACCGGCCGTCCAGGCGTTGAACGCGCCCATCGCCGGGCCGCACCACACCTGCCAGTCGGCGGCACGGTCCGCATCGCCGGAGACGGCCCAACGAGAGGTCATCCCGAGGTACCAGCGGAAGACCATGGCCATCTTGTACTTCGCATCGCGCTCGGCCCGGGCCAGCCAATCGGGGTGGTACTCCTTGAGATAGGCGGCCGTATCCTCCCACGTCCGCTCCAGCGACCGGCGCAGCACACGCTCCTCCAGGCGGCGCCGCTCGGCCTCCGGCAGCTCGTCCAGGCTGCCGTGGTCGCGATACAGGCGGTGCAGCAGGCCCGCACGGGCCGCGAACATCGTCCCGCGCCCCAGCACCTGGACCTGGATGCCCTGCTCGAACATGTCGGCGGCCGGCGCCATCACGCAATCGGCGATGCCCGCCTGCGCCAGCAGCCGCTTGACCGCCGCGGACGTGTCCGCCTCCACCGTCGCCTGATTCACCGAGCCGCTGACCACATAGTCCGCGCCCAGCGCAAAGGCCGCGGCCACCGCGTGCGGCGAGCCGATCCCACCCGCCGCCCCCAGGTGCACCGGCGGCATCTTCTCCCCGTACTCCCGGGCCACTCGCGTCCGCAGCCGCGCCAGCGTGGGCAGCAGCACCGCCAGCGGCCGGCGGTCGGTGTGGCCGCCCGAGTCGGACTCCACCGTCACCGCGTCGCTCAACGGCACCCTGCGGGCCAACTCCGCCTGCTCCGCGGTCACCCGGCCCTGCTGCCGCAACTCACGCACCAGTTCCTCCGGCGCCGGCCGCAGGAACATCTCCGCCGTCTCCTCACGGGAGACCTTGCCGATGACGCGGTGTTCGGCACACACCCCGCCCGCCCGGTCGAGCCGCAGCCCGGCCAGGCGGTAGCGCACCAACTCGGGCGTGACCTGGACGAATGCCGACGCCTCCACGCACCGTACGCGGTGCCGCAGGCACAGGTCGACGACCGTCCGCTCCAGCTGCGGCGCCAGGGGGCTGTGCAGGAGATTGCACGCGTACGGACCGTCGCCCAGCTCGCGCGCCAGATCGCCCAGCGCCGTGTCGATCCGCCTCTCCGGCAGGCCGGCCGCGCCGAACGCGGCCAGACAGCCGGCCCGGGAGAGCACCGCCACCAGGCGCGTCCCCGCGATCCCCCCGGCCATGGCCCCCGCCATGTACGGCAGGCGCACACCGTGCCGCTGCAGGAAACCGGACTCGCCGAGGGCCTGCGGCGGCATGGCGCCCGCGGTGGCCAGCACCTGCGCTCCCGGCGGCGGCTCGTGGCACATGCCCAGCCGGCCCCCGCTGCGGACCAGGTGACAGGGCAGTTCCAGGCTCGACAGCACGCGGTGGACGCCCTCGGGGTCGCCGTGCACGGCGGGCCCGCTCACCGGCTGCCCAGAACGATGTTCTGCACGTGGTAGATCCGCAGGTCGTCGCGCCACACACTGCCGTCCGCCCGGATCAGCAGCCCCTCCCCGTCCCGGCGCAGCTCCCGGATGTGCACCTCCCCGCGGATCCGCCGGTGCTCGCGCAGGATCTGCCCACCGTAGTTCCAGCGCAACTCCTCGCCGGCGACGAGGCCCAGCTCCGCCCCGGGCGCACGGACGGCCGGTTCGGTGTACAGGACGAAGGCCCGTACCGCCTGGAAGAGCATCTGCACACCCACCGAGCCGGGCATCACCGGGTCGTGGAGGAAATGCTGGTCGAAGAACCAGTCGTCGGCGTCCACCGGCTGGCTGCACAGCACGTACCCCGCCCCGTGCTCACCCCCGCCGGGAACCAGCGCCAGGTCCTTCAGCAGCGCCAGCCGCCCGGTGCCCAGGCGCTCGTCGTCCGCCGCGGCCACCCGGCGCAGGCCGGCCGGCGCAGCCGGCTGCCTCTCCAGCCACGGCGGTACGTGCTGTCCGCCGTCCATGCCCTGCTGGAGCTGCAGCGTCTCGTGCGTGAGATACCCGTGCAGCGCTTCGCCCGAGCAGAACGCCTCGCCTCCCGTGCTCAGTTCGAACCCGTAGCGGTGCAACGCGGCGCCGGGAAGATCGGTCACCGCCAGGACGGTGACCCGCTGGGTCACGGTCGTGCCCCGGGGATCGACGTCGCGCAGCAGTCTCGCCCTGCCGCTCAGGTTCCGGCACACGAACGGCTCGTCGGGATGCTGCAGCGCCATGTCGAGGAAGACACCGGCGAGCAGGCCGGCAGGCTGCAGGGACATCTCCATCAGCGCCAGCGCGGACAGCCCCCCGGTGCCGCCGTCACGGCAGTACCACGGATCGGGCGGCACATCGTACTCACTGACGCCGTGCGTCCCGGTGCCGTCCGGCGCGCCGCCCATCGTCACCTCGACACCCCGGTCCACCATCCTGAAGCCGCCCCGGGGCAGACGCGGGCGGACGGGACTGCTCGGCGGGCGCTTGCCGCCGGCCACGGCCAGCCGCCCCGTGTCCCCTTCCGCCGCGTGGGCCATGTGCAACTCGGTGAAACACACAGGAGCTCCCGTGGACGACAGGCGGATGCCGGCGTGCTCCACGTGCAGCAGGGGCTCGTGCTCGGGCCTGCCGTACAGCGCCACCCCCACGTCCCGCAGGCGCGCCACCACCTCCCCGCTCTCCGTCGTCACCTCCGCCGCCGCGGTGAGGAAGGGACGCGGAACCCACCCGTTGCCGGTCACCTCGACCCGCACACGCAGCGCTCCACGAGGCTGCGCGAGCACCTCCAGCTGCGCCGTGGAATCCGGCAGGGGCACGGCGTGGGCCCCCGGCAGGCACAGATGGACGCCCTGGTGGAAGGCGTACACCCGCAGCGCCTCGTCCACCGCTCCCCACAGGACGGGCCAGACGCTCTCGCCGTCCGGCACGCGCGAGGGACGGACGGCCGCGCTCACGGCCCCCAGGCCCGCGCTCCCGCCACCGGGCACGATCTCGTCCACCCGGTCCAGGCATCGCTCCGGCCACGGTTCCGGCCGCAGACCGGCCGCCACGTGCCGCTGGTCGAAGGAGCCGCCGAAGACTGCCGCGAAGTCCCCGAGCGCGAGGGCGTCCAGATCATCGGCGGTCAGCCGGACGACATCCGTACGCGCCAGCGGCTTCAGCCCCGGCGGCCCCTTGCGCACCTCCGGCCTCTCGATAGCCCGGTGGCCACCGCGGTCATCGGCGACGGTCAGCAGCGGACGATCCGTCTCGTCGTGCACCACGCACCGCACGCTGCCCGCCGGGCCGTGCGCAGAGGACCGCGGGCACAAGGGCACCGGACCCGAGGGCGGCAGCCCGTGCCAGGTCAGCTCGATACGTTCCAGGGGGCCGGGGCCGTCCTGGCGCAGGCGCTCCGCGGCCGCCCGCAGGATCACCACGGGACCACCGAGCCGCGCCCACTCGTCCGGGGACACGGCACGCACGGGTACGGGTACGGAAGGCCGCGCGGCGGAACGGCCGTTCCGCCCGGCCGCCGTCGCGTACGCCGACCACTCGGCCTTCAAGGTGCTCATGAGGCCACCGACCCGCGCCCCACCCGGCCGCTCCCTTGCCCTCTCCTCCGTCCGGCCGGGCGGCGCGGGCGCCGGCAGGGACGCAGCCTCGGACACGCCGGCGTCGACCTGCGCCGGACCGGGAAACCGCCGCGTCTGCCACGCGCTGATGGCCCGGTGAGCATCCAGAACGGCGGCATGGGCGCGCTGCACCTGCTGCGTCATGCGCGCGGTCAGCTCGCACGGCTCCGCCGGCTCCGCGGCGGTGCCCCCCTCGGAGCCGCCCCGCCCGGCCGGCACCTCGTCCCCGGCGGGAGCACGGCCCACGGGAACACCCTCGAAGCCGAGCTCCCTCATGAACCCCCCTCCCGATCGTCGTGCGAGAACGTGGTGAGCAACCGCACCGCATGCGTATCGCTCAGGTCCAGCATCCGCAGCTCGGTCCACTTCTGCAGCACCCGGCCCCCGGTGTCGCACGCGGTGACGGTGCAGTACGTATCGAGCACGGACGACCTGCCGGCTTCCACGACGGCCACGAACGGCTCGTCGTCGGGAAGCGGAGCGTACAGGTCGACCCGCTCCGCGCTCACCGGCACGCCGGAGCTGCCCTTGAGCCGGTGGGTGACCAGCGCGGCACTCTGCAGCAGCAGATCGGAGAGCGCGGGGCTGAACAGCCGCCCGGCGTACGCGCCGTGAGCCAGCCCGGGGTCGGGCAGCCGCAGGGACACCACCAGCCGCCGCTCCTCCTCCTCGAGGACGTCCCGCACCCCTGCCAGGGCCGGGCCGTGGAACAACACCCGCTCCTCGTAGCACCGGTGCAGGTCGCCGGAGGGGGCGTAGGACGGAAGGTCGAGGCAGGGAGCCGGCAGCGGCTCGTCCGCCCACGCCACCGTCACCTCGCACCGCGCGCGAGCCGGCCCGCCCGTGCTGCACACCCGCACCCGGGCGACGCCCCGCTCGACCGGAACGACGCGGTGCTCCAGGGCGTGCGGATGCTCGCCGTTGAAGTACACGCCGCGCAGGACACGCAGGTCTTCGCACCGCACGACCGGCCGGACACCGCCTGTGGCGCGTTCCACCATGTACAACGCCGCGCCCAGCATCGCCGTCATGGGCAGCAGCGGATGGCCCATGACGGAGTGGTCGCGCAGCACCGGCTCGTGCTCCAGCCCCGTGAGCGTACGCACCGCGGTGAGCCCCTCGGCGGGCAGGTCGTCCGCCCTGCGCAGCCAGGGAGCCAACGGACCCACCACGGTGACCTCACCGGCCGGGTGCTCCGGCCCCATCAGCTCGCGGAAATACGACGTGCCCGCCCGGCGGGAGAGCACCGGCACGCCGATCTCGGTGATCAGCTGGTGCACCCCCTCGGCCATGCCGCCCTGCCAGGGGCCCCACACGACCGGGACCACCCGGCACGCCGGGTCCGCCGCCCGAACGGCGCACGCGTGCCGGACCATGGCCTCGTTCGCCAGGGCGTAGTCGGCCTGCCGGACGTTGCCCCACAACCCCGAGACGGAGGAGAACACCACGAGGTGCCGCAGCCGCCCGGGGGCGAGCGCGTCGAGGACGTTGCACAGGCCGGAGAGCTTGGTGGCGATCACGGGGGCCGCGGACTCGGACGTCATCTCCGGCAGCGGCCGGTCCCCGAGCACACCGGCCGCATGGATCACCCCCGTGACGTGCTGCGCGTGCGGCTCCAACGCGGCCCGCACGGCCGCGGCGTCGCGGACGTCGGCGCTGAGGTACGCCACGCGCACGCCGTGCGAGCGCAACGCCTCCAGCACCGGCCGGATCCCCTCGTCCGCCTCGGACCGCCGGCCCAGGAGCACGTACCCGCACCGGTGCTGCGAGGCCAGGGCTTCCAGGCACCACGCCGTGATGCCGCTCGCGCCGCCCGTGACCAGCAGAAGGTCGTCCTCGGTGAGGCCGCGGGCGGCGCCGGGGGCGGCGGGCAGCAGGCCGTGCGGGGCGTCCGAGAGCACCGGGGTGCGCCGGCGCCCCTCGTCGCGGCCCACCTCCAGCACGTCGGTGGCCACGTCCGCGATCTCCTCCAGCAGCGCCTCGCCCACCGCCTGCGCCGACATGGCCGGAGCGAGGTCCACCGCCCTGCAGAAGACCGGGGCGGACTCCAGGGCGAAGCTCTTCACCAGGCCCGCCAGCCCACCGGCCAGCGCGGCGGCCGGTTCGCCGCCCGAGCCCGCATAGCCGAGCGCCCCGTCGAGCCGGGTCACGGTGACGAACGCCGCCCGGCGACCCGCCCGGGCGGCTTCCAGCAGGGCCGGCCGGACGCGCTTGGCGAACAGCAGACCGTGCGTCAGCCGGGCGATTGCGTCCTGCCCGCTCCCGGTCGACGAACGGCCCACCGGCAGGACGCACAGATCCAGGCGCCCCACCGCGCCCACCACACCCGCAACGCTGTCCCGCAGCGTACCGTCGGACCAGTTCTCCAGCGGCCGCCCGTCCCCCTGCTCGTCCGGCACGCCGGGCAGGACGAGACGGTGCACGCTCCAGCCGCGGTCCCTCAGCGCCCGGCCGATCGCCGCGCACGACTCCCCGCCGTCGTCGAGCATCAGGGCACACGGCTGTGCGGGATAGGCGTCCGTGACCACGTCCACGGCCGGCAACGGGCGCAGGGCGACGTACGCCCGGCCCAGGACCATGTCACTGCTGTGGCGCAGCTGCGATCTCGGTGCCGCGAAGACGTCCGCCAGCATCGTGGTCAGTTCGCCCACCGTACGGGCCTCACTGAACCGGAAGAGCTCTTCTCGCTTGATGAGCGGGTAGTGGCGCCAGACCTCGGCGCCGATCTCGACCTGCTTGAGCGAGTCGATGCCCAGGTCCTCCTGGATGTACATGTCCGCCTCGAGCATGGCGACGTCGTAACCGGTCTTCTCGGCCACGATCCGGCGAATGATCTCCTCGGCCTCCGCCGGATCGACCTGGGAGATATCGGTGACGGCGCCCTCCGGCACGCCGTCGTCGGCAAGCAGCGCGGCCAGGGCGGACCGTTCCTGCGTCGGTGCCGCGGCGACGGCCCCCTCGCCCTCATCCGATGGGCGCTCGGCGAGGAGGGCAGCGGGATCTTCGGGCCTGTCGCCCCGGCCCAGGGGGCGTTCCGTCCCGGACGGCTTCGCCTGCGCCTGTGTGCTCAGCAGCTCGGCGACCACCTCGCCCGCCCGCGTGTGGGCCTCGCCCACGGCAAGGCTGTGCTCCGTGATCGCGCTCACCGCCGTGGCCAGGGCGGCGTCGACGCCCCGGCCACCGTCCGCCCCGGAGCGCAGCAGCTCCACCAGTTCCCGCTGGGTGGCCAGCTGCCCGTCCAGGTACCGGACGTGGGCGGCGAGATGGTCGGCGGCCGCCCGCGACAGCGGATCCGTCGCACCACCGGCAGCCGGCTGGGCCGCCTGGGCGGGCAGGGCGGCGAGGCCGCCCTGCCGTTGCAGCTCCCGCTGCCGGGCCACCCACGCGAAGTTGGGCCCCTCCAGCACCCGGGCCACCGCCGACGGCTCCGGGCGGCGGGCCGGCGGGGGCGCGTCGTAGCGGTTGATGCCGGTCACCGGCAGGCCCAGTACGGCCAGGCGCAGGGCCGCCTCCTTCAGCACGGCGGCACTGTCGGCACCTTCCCCCCGGTCGCACGGCACGGCCACCACCGAGCCGGCGCCGAGCGTGCGCTCCACCAGCCGGGTCAGCGTGCCGCCCGGGCCGAACTCGACGAAGACGCCGAACCCGCCGGCGTGCATCTCCTGCAGCCGCTGCGCGAAGTCCACCGGCTGCAGCAACTGCTCCACCAAGGTCCGCCGGTCGGCCTGCGGCCCCGGCCCGTAGGCCGCACCGGCGGCACCGGCATGGACGGGTATCCGGGGCCGGGCGAACTCCACCCGCGCGCAGGCCTCGGCGAACGGGCGCGCCGCGTGTGCGACGAGCGGGGTGTGGAACGCGGCGGCGACCGGAAGCCGCTTTGCCGCCAGTCCCCGCTGCAGGCAGCGGGCCACGAAGCGCTCGACGGCCTCGGTGGGCCCGCCCACGACCTGCTCGTCGGGGGCGTTGCGGTTGCACACCGAGACCTCGGCCTCGGTGGCCAGCAGCTCGGCGACCGCCTCCTGCGCGCCCCGCACGACGGCCATCGCCCCCGGATCCGCACCCTCCCCGGGGCGTTCCTCCATCGCCCGGCCGCGCGCGAGGGCCAGGGCGAAGAACCCCCTGTCGTCCAGCACCCCGGCCGCCCACAGCGCCGCCAGCTCCCCGAAGCTGTGCCCGAGCACGCCATCAGGGGCGAACCCCAGCTCCCGCAGGAACCGGTACTGCCCGACCGCCAACGCGCCGATGGCCGGCTGGGCGTAGCACGTGCGGTTCAGCCGCTCGCGCACCGCACGGTCGGCGTCCTTGCCGCCCGGCGGCGGGAACACCGCCCGGGCCAGGGTGTCACCGGGCGGGAAGAGGTCGTTGGCCTCGTCGAAGGCGGCGCGCACGGGCGGCACCGCCAGCAGGGCGTGCAGCCCCATGTCCGGGTACTGGTTGCCCTGCCCGGTGAAGAGCGCCGCGACCTTCGTACCGGCCGGCAGGCCCGTACGGCGGTAGTGCACGCCCTCGGCGAGCTGCCACTGTTCCTCGTCCGCTCCACCGCCGCGCAGGCGCTCGGCCGCGGCCGCCAGCAGGCGCGCACGGTCCTCCTCACCGGCCGCGACGAAGCCCAGACGGGCGTGGTCCGCCGGCACCTCGCCCTCCACCGGGGCGGCGCCCTCCTCCAGCAGGGACAGCAGCGCGCCGGGATCCGGGGCGTGCCACAGGCAGGCGCGCGGCACCCGGTGCAGCACCCGCTCCCGCTCCGCTCCGGCGGGCGGCTCCTGCAGCACGGCGTGGTAGTTCACCCCGCCGAAGCCGAACGCGGACACGCCCGCGCGCCGCAGTGGACGGCCCGGATCGCGGACCCAGGGCCGGGCGGCGGTGTTGACGTACAGGGCGCCGTCCTCGGTGACGGCCGCCGCGGGGGTCTCGACGTTGATCGTGGGCGGCAGCAACCGCTGATGCAGGGCCAGCGCCGCTTTGATCAACCCCACGGCGCCCGCCGCCGCCTTGGTGTGGCCCACCTGGGACTTGATGCTGCCCACGGCGACGTGCCGGGCCTCACCCGGCACCGCCATGAGCTCGTTGAGGGCCTCGACCTCGACCTCGTCGCCGGTGGGCGTGCCCGTGCCGTGGGCCTCGACGAGCTCCACCGACGAGGGCGGGCAGCCGGCGTCCTCGTACGCCCGCCGCAGGGCCGCCAACTGGCCTTCCTTGCTGGGCGCGTAGATGCTCTTCGCGATCCCGTCGCTGGAACTGCCCAGCCCGCGCAGGACGGCATAGATGCGGTCGCCGTCGCGCTCGGCGTCGGCCAGCCGCTTCAGCGCCAGCATGCCCACGCCCTCGCCGATCAGCGTGCCGTCGGCCTCGGCGTCGAAGGGACGGACCCGGCCGCTGAACGACAGCGCCGGTGTCTTGCTGAAGCACATGAACGACACGATGGAGTTGTCGGCGTCGCACCCGCCGCTGATCATCAGGTCGGCGCGGCGGGAGACCAGTTCGTCGACCGCGGCCCGCACGGCCGCCAGCGAACTGGCGCACGCGGCGTCGACGGTGTGGTTGGCCGCGCGCAGATCCAGACGGTTGGCGATCCGCCCCGAGACGACGTTGCCGAGGATGCCGGGGAAGGAGTCCTCCGTCCACGACGGGAGCTCCTGCAGGTAGTCGCGCATCGCCTGCCGCGCCTCCTGCTCGCTCGCACCACGGGCACGCATGCGCTTGACGAGCAGGGGCGCCAGCAGGCGGGCGGCGAGCGCGATCAACGTGGTGTTCGTGCCGCACACACCCAGCACCACGCCCGTGCGCGCGGGGTCGTACCAGCCCTCGCGGCCCCGCGCGCCGTCGCAGAGCACCTGACGCGCCACCATCAGACTCAGCAACTGCACGAGCCCGGTGGAGTCGAGGGACTTCGGCGGCATGCCGAAGTCCCTCGGGTCGAACGTCGCGGGCGGCAGGAAGCCGCCGCGGCGGCCGTAGGTCCTGTCGGGCGCGAAGGGATCGGGATCGTAGTAGTCCTCCGGATCCCACCAGGCGGTGGGCACCTCCTCGGTGCAATCGCGGCCGGTCACCACGTTGTCCCAGAACGTGCGCAGGTCCGGGGCCTTGGGGAACATTCCGGCCAGCCCCACGATGGCCACGGGATTGCGAGCAAGGCGCCAATCGGTTTCCTGCGGCATCACGTGAGACCCCCTCGCCCCCGGCAGTTGTCTCGTACGACCGTCACAAGACTTCCCGGCCGTCGAGATGAAGACACCGCCCTCACCCTGACGGGTGAGAGGGGAAATGCAGGATCGGAACGCAAGAATCGTCATGGGCAGATCAATCGTTGATCGCTTACAGTGCGCGGAACGGCAACCCCCCACAGGAAAAGGGTGCTTCATGGCGATCTCGCGCAGATCCGTACTCAAGGGTTCGTCGGCAGCGGCCGCCGCCCCGCTCGTCGCCGGTGCCGCCGGGCAGGCCGCGGCCTCGTCACCGCCGGCACCGACCCCCGGGCCGTTGCTGCACAGCCGGCCGCACCGACTGGGCGCGCCCGGAGTGCTGGGCGTGCACCTGCAATTCGGAGCCGACCCCTCCGCGGACATGACCGTCTCCTGGATCACCCCGCAGTCGGTCCGCCGGCCACAGGTACGACTCGGATCGCCCGAGGGCGGGCACGGCGGCCGGGTCGTCGACGCCGAGACGCGCACCTACCGCGACGGGCTGTCGAAGGAGGAGGTGTACGTCCATCACGCCCGGATCACCGGCCTGCACCCCTCGACCACCTACCTGTACACGGCCGGGCACGACGGCGCGACCCCGGAGACCGGATCGTTCACCACGGCCCCGCGCGGCCGCGCCGCCTTCACCTTCACCAGCTTCGGCGACCAGGCGACGCCCAACCTGCGCCGGATCGTCCACCTCCCCGACGGCGTCCCCTCCCCCGTCAACCGCTACCCGCTGCACACCAGCAGCCAGGTCGGCTCGCCCGCCTCGGCGGACATCGTCTCCGCCGTCGAACGCGTCGCCCCGCTGTTCAACTTCGTCAACGGCGACCTGTGCTACGCCGCCATCGCCGGCGCGTGGGGAACAAGCCGGGTGGCGACCTGGGCGGACTGGTTCATCAACAACAGCCGCTCCACCCGGCTGCGCCCATGGATGCCGTGCGCCGGAAACCACGAGAACGAGAAGGGCAACGGGCCCATCGGCGCGGCCGGATACCAGACCTACTTCGCCCTGCCCTCCTCCGCCTCCTCCGACGAGGAAACGCGGGGCATGTGGTACGCGTTCACGGTCGGCGCGGTCCGCTTCATCAGCCTCGCCAACGACGACGTGGCGCTCCAGGACGGCGGGGACACCTACATCAGCGGCTACTCCGGCGGCGCCCAGCGCCGCTGGCTGGAACGCGAACTGAAGGCCGCCCGGGCGGACCGGGGCATCGACTGGATCGTGGTGTGCATGCACCAGCCGATGATCTCCAGCCACCGCAGCGCCGGCAGCGATGTGGGAGTGCGCCGGGCCTGGGGCCCGCTGTTCGACGCGTACGGCGTCGACCTGGTGGTCAGCGGGCACGAGCACCACTACGAGCGGTCGCACCCGGTGCGCGGCACCCTGCCCAACGAGGCCCGCACCCCCCTTCCGGTCTCCACCCGCACCGATGTGATCGACACGGGCAAGGGCACCGTCCACATGGTCATCGGCGCTGGCGGCAACATCGCCACGAGCCAGGACGACCTCTTCGACACGCCACAGGCCCGGGTCCTGGTCGGCCTCAAGGACGACAAGACCGCCTCCGGCCACCGCGAGCCGGTATGGATCCCCGAGGAGGCACCCTGGGCGGCCGTCCAGGACCGCAGGTACAACCGCGGCTTCGCCGCGTTCGACGTCGACCCCGGCGACCGCCGCGAGGGCCTGACCCGCATGCGGGTCACGTACTACACGTTCGACGGCCCCCACGGCGACCTGACCCCCGTCGACACCTTCACCCTGCAACGCCCGCGCTCCGACGCACGCCCCCACTGACCGCTGCCGCCCCCGCCGGCCGCCTCCCCTGCTGGTACGCCGGCTAGGGGCTGTCCGGTGGATCTTCGCCACGCGACACCACGGCGCCCCATAGGGGCGCGGGGAACTGCGCGATCGGCCACCGACGGCCCGCACACGACGAAAATCCGCCGGACAGACCCTAGGAGGCCCCGATCGACCAGAAGACGCCCACCTCGTCCTGGCCGACCGCGATCAGCCCGAGGTCGTCGAGCAGGTCGATACCGTTGATGTACGCGCAGGTGAGGAAGGTGTGGGAGCCACCGACCGGCAACCCCGAGGCGAGGAAGTCGGGAGCCGGGCCGCTGGCGGCCGCGGTCGCATTCGTCCAGTAACGTGCCGTGGGGCCGTAACGGTCGAGCAGGGTCCGGGCGTCCGCCAGAACGGCGTCGCGGTCGGGACGGGACCGGACGGGGGCGGGCTCGCCCTGCCACTCCTCGCCCATGACGGCAAGCGCGCAGACGGCCGCCTCCGCCTCCAGGGGGTACAGGCGGTGGCGGAACTCGGACGCGGCCGGCGGGTCGAAGGGGTAGGCCGCGACGGTGTGGCGCGCGGTGTTGGTGCGGTCCCCGTCCAGCCGTATCCAGCCACGGGGGTCGGGGACCGCCCGGTGCATGACGGCGAGCACGTCGTGCGCCCAATCCTCGTGCCTGCGAGGGCCCGTGGCCACGAAGGTGTACGGGTCGCCGAGCAGCCGGAGCGCCGCCGCGTTCCAGGGGCTGCGACGCCTGCGGAAGTCCTCCAGCAAACTGCCCACCTGGAGCCGGAAGGCGTCCTTCGGCTCCGGCGAAAGGCTGCACAGCCGGCCGAGGACCCAGGACAGCAGTGCGTCACCGCTGCTGTCGGCGCCCGGACCGGCGGGATCGGGAATCCCCCAGTCCGCAAGAGCACCCGGGCCGTCACCGATGCCGTCCTGCAGCGAGTCGGACAGAGCCTCCAGGTACCCATCGACCCGGTCGAGCGGTGACTCGGCGGCAGACACATGCATGGCGGTCACTCTAATGGAGCGATTCGAGCCGTCAGGCGCGGCGAACCCGGGGGATCGGGGTCGGTTTCCACTCGTTCGCGGGCTCAGCCGGGACGATGCGCGGGCCGAAGACGGGAGGAGAGACGCCGAACGCCGATGCGGGGAGACCTGGACGAGATGTCCGCCGAAACGACGCAGACGACGCAGACGACCGAGGCGACCGAGGCGGCCGAGGCGACGGGAACGGCACCGGTCACACCTGCCCCCGCTCCCGGGGAGGCCGGGCCCGAGCGGGCGCCGTTCGCCGTGCGGCACCGGTACGCGGTGGCGGTGCTGGCGGTCGTGGTGGCGCTGCTGGCGGGCTTCGCCGGGCACGACATCGCGCGGCGCGTCTCGTCCGGCGGCATGGTGCCGCCGGGGGCCGAGTCGATGCGGGCCGAGGAGATCCTGGGCCGCGACTTCGGCGCGGACGCCCCGGACATCGTCCTGCTGGCCCGGGTGAAAGGCACGGGCCCGACGGTGGACTCGGCGGCGGCCCGCGCGGCCGCGCGCACCGTGGCCGCGCGCCTGGGCGCCGACCCGGCGGTCACCAAAGTGCGGTCGTACTGGGACGGGCGCACACCACAGCTGCGCTCCTCCGACCGGCGCGGCGCACTGATCATGGGCTGGCTGCGGGGCGACGAGCACGAGACGGGCCGATCGGCGGCACGAGTCGTCTCGCGGGTGACCGGGCGGACCGGGCCCCTGGAGGTGGCGGCGGGGGGAGACGCGGCGGTACGGGCGGAGGTGGCCCGGCAGGCGTCGCGGGACGCGCAGGTGAGCGAGCTGATCGCGCTGCCGGTGACCGCCACCCTGCTGCTGCTCGTCTTCGGTTCGCTGGTGGCCGCGCTGCTGCCGGTGGCGGTGGGCGTGTTCGCCGCGCTGGGGACGACGGCGGTGCTGCGGGTGCTCGCCGGCTTCGGCGAGGTCTCCGCGTACGCGCTGAACATCAGCACGGCCCTGGCATTCGGCCTGGCCATCGACTACTGCCTTTTCCTGGTGAGCCGCTTCAGGGAGGAGCGGCGGGCAGGGGCGACGACCACGCCCGCGTTGCGCACCGCGCTGAGCACGGCAGGCCGGGCGGTGGCGTTCTCCGCCGGGACGGTGGCCTGCGGGATGGCGGCACTGCTGGTCTTCCCGCATCCCGTATTGCGCTCGATCGCCTGCGGCGGGATGGCGGTGACCGTGATGGCGGCGATCGGCAGCCTGGTGGTGCTGCCGGCGGTGCTGGCGCTGCTGGGCGACCGGCTGGAGAGGTTCGACGTCTTCGCGCGGTGGCGGCCCGCGAAGCCCGCCGCCGCGGCTGCCGGGCCCGGACTGGGGCGGTGGGGCAGGATCGCCAGGGCGGTGATGCGGCGGCCGCTGCTGTGCGGCGCGCCGGTGGTCTGTCTGCTGGTGCTGCTGGCGGCGCCGTTCACCCAGGCGCAGTTCGGGCTGTTCGACGACCGGGTGCTGCCGGCCGGTTCGCCCGCGGGGCAGGTCGCCACCGTGCTGCGCAAGGAGTTCCCGTACACCGGGCTGGGGGCGACCACCGTCGTCATGCCGCGGTTCGACGTGCGCGCCCGGGGCCGGGAGCTGGACGCCTATGCCCGCCGGGTCTCCCTGGAGCCGGGGACGGCGCAGGTGGAGACGGCGACCGGCAGCTACCGGCACGGGCGGCGCGTGGCGAAGCCGACGGCGGCCTCCGCCCGGTTCCGTTCGGCGCGTGGGGTGTTCCTGACGGCCGTCGCCTACGGAGAGCCGGGCGGGCCGCAGAACGCGGAGCGGGCCCGGCGGATCAGGGCGCTGCCGGCGCCGGCCCGGGCGTGGGTGGGCGGCATGGGCGCGAAGGTGATCGACGCCCGGCGGCCGATCGCCGCGCGCCTGGCGCCGGCCCTGGCGCTGACGGCCTCGGCGATGTTCGTGCTGGTGCTGGTTTTGACCAGGCGTCCGGTGCTGGCGGTCAAGGCGCTGGTACTCAATGCGCTGAGTCTGTGCGCGACCTTCGGCGCCCTGGTGTTCGTCTTCCAGGAGGGACATCTGCGCGGGCTGGTCGGTGATTTCACGGTCACCGGGACGACGGACGTGCTGCTGCCGATCGTGGTCTTCTGCATCGCGTTCGGGCTGTCCATGGACTACGAGTGCATTCTGCTCGCGCGCATCGTGGAGGAGCGGCGCCGGGGGGCGGGCACGACGCTGGCGGTGGCCCGCGGGGTGGACCGGACGGCGAGCCTCTTCACCTGGTCGGCGGTGATCCTGGCGGTGGTGATGGCGGCGCTGGCCGCCTCGGGGCTGGTCTTCCTCAAGGCGGTGGGAGTGGGCCTGTCGCTGGCCGCGCTGCTGGACGCGACGGCGGTGCGGGGCCTGCTGGTGCCGGCCGTGATGCGGCTGGCCGGGCGCGCGAACTGGTGGGCGCCGGCCTGGCTGCGGGCCGGCGACGGCCCCGCACGCGACCGTTGAGGCGCTCCGTACCACCGGCGCACCGGCTCGTGAGGGGCGCCCCTGACGTCCCGGCCCCGAGCCGAAGCCGTCAGCGTGCGACGGAGACGACGCGCACCCGGCCGTCCTCCTCGGTGACCTCGACCGCGTAACCCGCCCCCGGGGCCTCGTCGGCGTGCGCGCTGCGCAGGTCCGGCGCGACGGTCACCGCGCAGGGATGGACGCGGGCGAGGCGGGCGACGTGATCCTTGACTGCGAGCACGGCCAGATGGCCGGCGAGCGAGTCGCGCGGGGGCAGGCCGTACAGGGACAGGACGGTGCCGGGCAGCCAGTCGTAGCCCTGGGCGTCGGCCAGGGCGAGGGTGGTGACGCCCTCCTCGGTGCGGGAGATGCCGGCGCCCTGGACGTAACGGCGGTCCCGGTTGAAGGCGTTGCGCACCGAGAACGGCACGTCCTCCCAGCCTCCGCCGGGCAGCAGCACCGATACGAGAGTGAAGGCGGCCGCCACCCGGTCCCCCGTGCGCAGCTGGAAGTCGACGACGGGGAAGGCGGGGCCGTCCGTGCGGAACCCGCGGAAGCGGGCCTCGCAGCCGACCGGGCCGCGCTCGGGCAGCGGCTCGTACACATCGAGCGCCTCCAGCCGCCACGGGTAGGCGAGGCAGTCCCGGGGGACGTCGGGCGACCAGCGCCACAGCTGTCCGAACGGCACGGTGTGGAAGGCCCCGTCGAGCAGCCCCTGGTGCAGCAGGCCGCGCGGGACGCCGGGGTGCCCCGCGTCCAGGACGGCGCTGGAGCCGCCGCTGCCGAGGCGCAGGGAGGTGACGAAGTGGAAGGCCGGGCCGTGGAACATGGCGCCCGTCTCGTAGGGCAGGGGCTCGGGGACGGCATCGGTGAGCGGCGGGAAGGGACGGGGGCGCCCGGGCCGGCCGGCGGGCGGCAGGAGGGTGGCGGTCGCGGCACTCTCCCAGGCGGGCTCGTCGGCGGTGCCCCCGTGGCGCAGGAGGGTGAGGTCGGCGCCTCCGTCGGTGATGGGGCGCACCTCGGCGGCCAGGTGCAGGGGCTCGTCGACGGTGAGCCACTGGCGGATGTGAACACGGCGCAGGGACAGCCGGGAGGGCGGGATGCCGGTGGCCTCGCAGGCGGCCGCCGCGAGCCGGTCGGCCACGGACATCATGGGCAGGGTGGGCAGGGTGAGCGTCGGGCAGTGGTCGCGCACCCAGGTGTCGGTGGCCGGATCGAGAACCTCCCGGGGCAGCCGCCGCACCGGCCTTCTCCCCGCCGTCTCCTGCCGATCCCCGGTGCCGGCCGCGAGCGGGGCATCGGGGACCAGGCGCAGGGACATGCCGCGGCCGACGAGAGCAGGGACGTCGTCCACGCGGACCAGCACGTCGGCGTGGAGCTCCGGTTCGGGGCCCCGCCGCAGTCCGCTGACATGGACCTCGTAGGCGATCCGCCGGCTGGCGGGGGTGGCCTGGCGGCGGCAGGTCGTGGTGGCGGTGCGGCCGGGCACGGGCTCGAAGCGTGCGCCGTCGTGGCCCAGTGTCAGCCCCAGGGCCGCCATGTGGAAGGCCATGGCCTGGTAGGCCGCGTGCATCATGAGGCTGCCGGGCACGCACGGATCGTTCTTGAAATGGGCGGCGAAGTACCAGGCGTCGGGCCGGACGTCCGCCTCCGCCCTGAGGTGGCCGCGGCCCCAGGCGCCGCCGGCCGGGTCGAACTCCGTGATCCGGTCGATCATCAGCAGCCGCCCGCCGTCGATGCGCGGCGTGCGCAGGTGGGTGCGGGCGTGGTCCCACCCGGGGCCGAAGCAGTCGCAGGGGCGGCCGTCGGCGAACGCGCGCACGGCCTCGGGCGTGAAACCGCGCGGGGCCTGCTCGTCCGCGGGCGGCGGGTCGAAGGGGAGGTCCGGGGGCGGGGCGGGAGCGGGGTCCCAGCGGGCGCCGTCCGCGGCGGCGAGCTGCTCGTCGGTGAAGAGCCCGGCCTGGGCGTTGCGGACGCTCATCACGAGGGTGTCGCCCGCGAAGCAGTCGGCTTCGAAGAACGTCAGGTGCACGCCGTCGTGTTCGGCGTGCCGGTCGACGCGGATCTCGTGGCGCACGGTCCGTCCCGCCGGGGGCGGGCTGGCATGGAAGGTGACCTCGCAGCCGAGCGCCCGGTAGACGTGATCGCCGTGGTGGAGGAAGTCGATGCCCAGCCAGCTGAGCAGGACCTGGTTGGCCTGACCCGCCTCGACGAGCAGCGCAGCGGGGATGCGGCCGCCGGCGTCCAGGTACCACGCGCCGGGGCGCAGGTCCGTCTCGCTGCGGATGACGCCCGTGCCGAGAGTGGCGGGCGGGGCGTCGATGCCGAGCACGCGGTCGATCAGGAGCAGGGGCGGGGCCGGGAGACGATTGCGGCGCACATGACCGTCGAGGGGCCGGAAGCGGGGGCCGAAGACCTCGGAGACGGTGCCGAGCGCCAGTTGTTCGAGCTGCGAGCGCCCAAGAACGGGCCCGGGACTGCCGCCGGCGGCGACGGGCGCGGTGGGGAGCGACGGCGGGACGGGCAGGAAGGCCCGCGTGGCCGTGGCGGCGGGCCCGAAGGCGCGCGCGGTCAGGACGGCGTTGCTGCGGCGCCGGCCGTCCAGAAAGCGCAGGTGTGCTTCCGAGCAGGCCGCGAGATGGGCCTGGTGGGCGGCGACGACACGGGAGCGGTGCCGGACGGCGGCCGCCGTCCGCGGATCGTCCGCACCGACGGGCGCCGCAGGGGACAGCAGTACGGCGGCGGGCCGCGGCTCCTCCAGCACCGGGGGCAGGCGCGGGGCGGGCGGCATGGTGGCGGGAGGCGGTTCGGGCAGGGGCAGCAGCAGCGGGCGCGGATGGGCAGGGCCCTCGATACGCGGGCCGGTGCCGGCGGCCTCGCCCGCCCCGTACGCCTCGTGCGCGGGCCGCCGGCGCAGGGCGTCCGGCGCGGCGCGCAGACGGATCCGCTCGGCGGGTCCTTCCAGGACGGGGACGACGACCTCGGCGGTCCGGGCACCGGGCGCGGGACCGGCCGGCGCGCCGGGGCAGGGGCGCACGCCGTGGTGCAGCGCGGTGACCGCGGTGGCGACGGCAAGCAGCCCCGCGGCGGCGTGCGGGTGCCCGAAGAGCACGCTGTTGTCCACCGCGCCGTCCATACTCGCCTCGCCGGTGGTGTGGGAGGCGACGACGAGGTCCGCGGGCGCGGCCGGCGCCGCGGTCCCGTCGTCGGCCAGCAGCGCCAGGACGGGGTCGCCGTCCCGCTCGGCGTCGGCGAGGCGTTTGAGGACGAGGACCACGGCCGCGTCCCCGGCGGCGCGGGACCGGCCGAGTGCGTCGAGGGCGGCGGCGTGCACCTCGTCGTGGGAGAGGTCGACGGCCCCGACGAGCGCGGCGTCGGCCTCCCCGGCGCGCAGGGCCCGGGCGGCGATCCGCAGGGCGGCGGTGCCGGACGCCTCCTCGCACGAGACGCTGAAGCTCGCTCCGCCCAGGTCGAGTTGGCTGTTGATGCGGTTGGCGACGAGGTTCGGCATGGCACCGAGGGCCGACGCGGGGGTGGGCGGATCGCCGACGGCGTCCTGCAGCGCGTCCGCGGGCCCCGGGGGCAGGGGCAGCCCGGCCCGGGCCCACTGCGCGCCGATGCGGCGGCGCCAGGAGAAGCGGGTGACGAAGGGCTCGGCGCCCATGCCGATGAGGACGCAGGTGCGTTCGCGGGGCAGGGTCCGGCCGCGGGCGGCTTCGCGTGCCGCGTCGAAGACCAGCATCTGCTGCGCAATGGTCTTCTCGACGTCGACGGGCGGGAAGCGCAGCCCCTCCAGATCCGTGGAGACCCTCTCGCGGGGCTCCCGCTCGGGCTGCCCGCCGAGCACGGCGGCGGTGAACTCGCCGGTGCCGCCGTCGCGTCCGGCCCGGACGGCGAGGGCGACGACCGCCACCGCCTCCCCCTCCGGGGACTCCCGCGGCGGGGGAGGAGGCGGCGGGGCGGTGCTGCCCTCGGGCCACTCCTCCACGACGAGGTGGGCATTGGTGCCCCCGAAACCGAAGGCGCTGACGGCCGCACGGCGCGGTGAGGCCCCCCGCTCCCACTCCTCCGCTTCGGTCAGCAGCCGCAAGGGCTTGCCCCGCAGGTCGGCAGTGGGATCGTCGGCGCCGAGGGTGGGCGGGCGGACGCCGTGCCGCAGGGCGTCGACGGCCTTGAGCAGCCCGGCGGCGCCGGCCGGGGCGAGCAGATGGCCGAGGTTGGACTTGACCGACCCGATGGGCAGGCCGCCGTGACCGGCGAAGACGCGTGCGCTGGAGACGATTTCGGCGGCGTCGCCCACGGGCGTGCCGGTGGCATGGCATTCGAGCAGGCCGACGCTCGCGGGCGCGATGCCCGCCCGGGCGTAGGCGAGCCGCATGGCGCGCTCCTGCCCGGCGGGGTCGGGGGTGAGGAAGCCGGTGCCGCGCCCGTCGTTGCCCAGGCCGACGCCGCGGATCACGGCGAGGACGGGCCGGCCGGCGGCGAGGGCGTCGGTGAGCCGCATCAGGGCCACAATCGCGGCACCCTCGGCAGGGACGAGCCCGTCGGCGTCGCGGTGGAACGGGCGGCAGCGCCCGGTGGGGCTCAGGGCGCCGACCGCGGCGAAGCCGCCGTGGACGAGCAGGCTGTCGGCCCCGTTCACGGCACCGGCGAGCATGAGGTCGGCCGTACGGTCGTGGAGCCGGTCGCAGGCGAGCTTGACCGCGTACAGGGCCGAGGCGCAGGCGGCGTCGAGGGCGACGGAACCGGCGTCGAGGCCCAGGGCGCGGGCGGCGAGGAGCGCGGGCAGGCCGGTGCAGAAGCGGTTGAGGGCCTCGGGCGGGGCGCAGGCCCCACCCAGCAGGGCGTCGCGGACGATCGGGTGCTGGGCGCCGGTCCACACGTGCTCGGCGTAGCGCATGGCCGCGTCGGTCGGGTGTGCGAGGGTGCCGAGCAGGAGGCCGGTGCGGCGGGGGGCGAGGCCCGGGTGACCGGCCTCGCGCAGGGCCTCGCGGCCGGCGTGCAGCACCCAGTGCAGCAGCGGGGCGAAGCCGGTGACGGCGGCGGGGTCGAGGGCGAACCCGGTGGGGTCGAAGACGTCGGCGAAGCCGCGCACGTATCCGCCGGTGTCGGTGGGCAGGCGGTCGCTGCCGTCGGAGTTGCCGGCGGCGTCGGAGCCGGCGGGCAGCCGCCAGTGACCGGCCGGCACCGGGCCCAGGGCGCTGCGGCCGGCCGCGACGTTCTCCCAGAACGCGCCGGGGGTCAGGGCGCCGGGCAGGACGCAGCCGCGGCCGACGATCGCGACCGGTTCGAAGGGCCCGTCCGCCGTGCCTGTCGCGCCGGGCGTGCTTGCCGTGCTGGTCATGCGCTGTGCACCTCGTGCGGTCGGCGGTCAGTCGGGTCGGCGGACGAGTTCGACGTCGCGCAGGTCGGCGAAGGCAGCCCCGTCCTCGCCGGTCAGGCGCAGGTGGCACTGGGCGTGGTCGCCCTCGGCCCACACGGGGCGGACGGCGCAGTGCAGCGGTCCCCGGGCGGCGCCGCGGTGGTGGAGGTGGAAGGCGCCCACGGCCATGGGGAGGGTGGCGCCGCCCAGGGCGCTGGTGGCCCACAGGACGGCCAGTTGCAGGGCACCGTCCACGGCGGCGGGGTCGGTGTGCCAGGGCGCATCGGGCCAGCCGAGGGCGGCCAGGCCGCACAGCGTGCCGTGGGCGCCCTCGGGGCTCAGTGCGCCCACGGTGGTCAGGGAGCGCATCAGGGGGCCGTGGAAGAGCACGGTCCCGTCGTAGAGGTCGTCGCCGTGTCGGGGGGCCTCGCCGGCCGGGAGGCCGAACTCCTCGTCGGCACCGGGCCGGATGTCGGGGGTGATCAGGGCGCCGTAGTGCAGCCGGTCCGCGGCGCCGCGCAGTTCCGCGGCGACCGTGTGGGGGGTGGCCGGGTCGATGCGCCCGGTCAGGGTGAAGAGGTCGCCGTCGTCCTCCAGCCGGCCCAGGGTGGCGGGGTGCAGGACGCGGACGTCGCGCAGGGCGGTCGCGGTGCCGGGGAGCCAGTCGCGGGCGGCGGCGGTGAGCCATTCGAGGGCCTGGGCCATGGGCAGGACGGGGGTGCCGCCGATGGCGTGGTGGGCCAGGTAGGGGTGGCTGCTCGCAGTGGCCCGGACCCGGGCGGGCCGCAGGGCCGGGAGCGCTGCGGGCACCTGGTGCGCGTCCTGGTCGGGGGCGTCGGGGGCGGCCGCGGTGAGGACCACGCGGGTGTCGCGGCCGGGCGTGGTCAGTTCGCGGACGAAGGCGCGGGCGCCGGCCTCCAGGGACAGCAGCGGCACGCCGGCCGCCGCGAAGTGCGCGGCGAGGGACGGGGTGACCATGCCGCCGTCCCAAGGGCCCCAGGCGAGGGAGCGGACGAGGCAGCCGGGGCGTTCGGCGGCCTCGGCGGCGGCCACCTGGTCGAGGACCTCGTTGGCCATGGCGTAGTCGGCCTGGCCGGCGTTGCCGTGGCAGGCGGCCACGGAGGAGAACAGACAGACGGTGCGCAGCGGATCGCCGGCGGTGGCGTCCAGCAGGGCACGCAGGCCGTCGGTCTTGGTGCCGAAGACGAGGTCGAACTGCTCGTCCGTCTTCTCGGCGAGGTACCGGTCGGCGAGGACACCCGCGCCGTGGACGATGCCGGTGACCGGGCCCCATTCGGCGCGGACCGGGGCGAGGACGGCCCGCAGCGCCTCGGGGTCGCGGGCGTCGGCGCAGAAGTGGCGCACCGGGGAGCCGGCCTCCTCGATGGCGGCGACGGTCGCCTTGATCTCGCGGACGGCGAGGATGCGCCGGGCCCGCTGGGTGAGGGCTGCCGGGGCCAAGTCCGCGCCGGGTCCGGCGGCGAGGGCGCGGACCAGCTCGGCCTCGTCGGCGGTGGGCGGCAGACCGGGCGGCTCCTCCTCCATCGCGGTCCGGCCGATCACGACGATGCGGGGCCGGTGGGCGCGGGCGAGCTCGATCAGGGCGGCGGCGGTCACGCCGCGGGCGCCGCCGGTGGCCACGATGACGTCGTCGGGGCCCGGGAGGACCGGCGCCGGGGCGGCAGGGTCCGCGGCCACGGTACCGGCGGTGTCCTCGCCGAGAGGGGCCGGGACGGCCACCGGGCTCACGCGGCTGCCGTCGGCGCGCAGGCCCGCGTCCAGCAGGGGGCCGCCGGTGAGGAGTTCGGCCACGATGGCGTCGGCGGTCTCCTCCGGGCTCCGGCCGCTCCGCTCGCAGTCGATGGCCTTGACGGCGGCGGCCGGGCATTCCCGGGCCACGGTGCGGGCGAGGGCCGCAAGGCCGCCGGACCAGGCGCGCAGGCCGTGCCCGCCGCTCAGGCCGAAGTCGCCGCCGGTGTCCTGGACGGTGACGAGGACCCCGCCGTGCTCGGCCAGGCGCGGTGCCATCAGCCGGGCGGCCCGGAAGGCCGCGCGCTGGGTCCGCAGCATCTCGTCCACGCCCGCGTCCTGCCGCAGTCCGCCGAGCAGCAGGACGCCGTGCGCCTCGTCGGGGATCTCCTCGGCGGCGCTCACGCTCTCGGCGGCGACACCCTCGTGCGCGAGCCGCTCGGCGACGAGCTTGCCGAGCCCGGAACCGCCGTCGACGACGGCCAGGGGACCGTCGGTCAGGCCCGCCATGGCCAGACCCGTGGGGGGCGCGGCCACGGCGCGCACGACGTGGCGGGCGGTACGGGCGCAGGGCACGGGGACCGCACGGCCGGGTGCGGCGGACGGCAGCACGGACTCCCCGGCGCCGGGCGCAGCGGCATCGTCTGAAGGCGCGCCGCCGCTCGTGTCGCTGCTCGCGCCGCCGGTCGAGTCGCCGGGCGCGTCGCTGCTCGCGTCGGTGGTCGCTGAGGAGGGCGGTGACGGGGCGGGCGGGGCACCGTCCACGCCTCCCACGGCTTGCGCGAGCTTGTCGGCGATCTGGCGCAGCGTGCGCAGGGTGGCCAGTTCGGCCGGGTCGCCCTGGGGCAGGGCGCCCAGCCGCCGGCGCAGCGAGGAGAGGATCTCCACCTTCTTGATGGAGTCGATGCCGAGGTCGGCTTCGAGTTGCATGTCGAGGTTGAGCATTTCCACGGGATAGCCGGTGCGTTCGGCCACCACGGACAGCAGCACCGTCCCGACGTCCTCCGCCGGTGCGGCGGGTTGCGGCCCCTGCACCGGTGGCGGCGCCGCGGGCGCCGCGCTCCCGACGGCGGCGGGCGGCGCGGGAACGACGGCCGCGGTCGGCTCCGCAAGCGGCGACGGCGGTGCCGAGGACAGCGCCATGGCGTCGGGGAGGGCATGGTCGGGGTCGACCGGTGTGCCGAGCAGGGCGGCGAAGGAGCTCTCGGCGACCTTCAGGAACGCCAGATGGCTCTCCGTCATCATGCGCTGGTAGGCCGCGTGGGCCTCGGCGGTCTGCCGCTGGGCGTCCTCGACGAGCCGCGCCCAGGGCTCGGGCGCGCCGGGCGCAGCGGGCACGGCCGCCGCGGCCGCCGTGGGCGGCAGGGGAGCCGGCGTGTTCGCGGTGTCCAGGTGTACGGGGACCGGGTTCTTGCGGGGCGGGTCGGTCCTGCCGTGGTTTCCGCCGTCGATCTTCACCGTCATCGTGGGTCGTCGCTCCTGCTCGGGTTCCGCGGGCGGGATGTAGTGCCGCCAATAGGGGGCGAAGTCCAGGGGGATGCCGTGGACGGCGAGCCGGGCCAGGCCGTCCTGGAGGGCCGTCACGCCGTGCCGGTCCCGGTGGTCGAAGGAGACGGCCAGGTGCGGGCGGTCGCCGAGGATCCGCCCGACCAGGGCCGTGAGCACGCTCCCGGCACCGACCTCGGCGAAGACGCGCACCCCGGCCGCGTACATGGCCTCGATCTGCTCGGCGAAGCGGACGGGGCCCGCGAGGTGCCCGGCGAGGCGGTCGCGGATGCGGGCGGGCTCGGCCGGGTGGGGGGCCGCGTCGGTGTTGGACCACACCTCGAGGACGGGGGCGCCGATGCACTCGCCGGCGAGCGTCTCGGCGAAGGGTTCGCGGGCGGCGGCGACCAGCGGGCTGTGGAAGGCGGCGGCCGCCGGCAGCGCGGTGGTGTCCGTTGCGGCGTCGGCGAAGCGGGCGGCGGCGGCCGCGAGGGCGTCGGCGGTGCCGGACAGCACGGTCTGCCGGGGGGCGTTGTGGTTGGCGATCCACACGTCGGCGATGCCGGCCCCCTCGAGGACGGCGGTGGTCTCCTGCGGCGAGGCGGCGACGGCGAGCATGCCGCCGGGGGTGCCGGCCGCCGCGTCGTGCATGAGCTCGCCGCGGCGGCGCGCCAGGCGCATCAAGGTGGCCGCGTCGTAGGCGCCGGCCGCGTGCAGGGCGGTGAGTTCGCCCAGGCTGTGGCCGGCCGTGCAGTCGGGGCGCAGCCCGAGTTCGCCGAGGACGGCGAGCAGGGCGAGGCTGTGGGCGGCGAGGGCGGGCTGCGCCCAGCGAGTGGCGGTGAGCAGCGCCTGCTGCGCGGCGAGGGTGTCGTCATCGGGGGCGGGCGGCGGGAAGACGACCCGGTGCAGGGGCGGTTCGCCGGCCTCCTGCGGCTCGTCGGCGCCCGCCGCGGCGTCCCAGGCGGCGTGCGCGGCGGGTTCGTGGACGGCGAGGTCGGCGCCCATGCCGACGTACTGGGAGCCCTGGCCGGGGAAGAGGAAGGCCAGCCGTCCGGGTGGGCGCCGGCCAGTGGCGTAGTGCAGGGTGCCCGGTTCGCTCCAGGAGTCGCCGGCGTCCTCGCCGCTGCCGAGGCGTTCGGCTGCGCGGGCGAGGCGGTCGGCGAGGCCGGCGGCGTCCTCGGCGATGACGGCCAGCCGCAGGGGGTCCTCGGCGCGGAACGTCTCCTGGGTGCGGCGGGCGAGGTCGGCGAGGCGGAAGGTGCCGTCGGCGCGGCCGGCCTCGGCCTCGGCGCGCAGGGCTTCGGCGCGCTCGCGCAGCTGCCCGGGGCTCTCGCCGCCGAGCAGGACGAGTTCCGTGGGCGCCGTGCGGGCCCGGGGCGGTACGGCCGTGCCGGGCGGCGGGGTGTGTTCCTCGAGGGTGACGTGGAAGTTGCTGCCGCCGAAGCCGAAGCTCGAGACGGCGGCGCGGCGGGGGTGGCCGGCGGGGCGGATCCAGGGGCGGGCCTGGCTGTTGAGGTAGAAGGGGCTGGTGTCGATGCCCAGGTCGGGGTGGGGCCGGCCGGCCTTGATGGTGGGTGGCAGCACCTTGTGGTGCAGGGCGAGGACGGCCTTGAGCAGGCCGACCGCGCCGGCGGCGCACTTGGTGTGCCCGATCTGGGACTTGACGGATCCGAGGGCGCACCACTGGAGGGCGTCGGGCCGATCGGCGTGGTAGATCTCGCGCAGGGCGGTGAACTCGGCGCTGTCGCCCGCGCGGGTGCCGGTGCCGTGGGCCTCGACGAGTTCGACGGTGGCGGGCCCGTAGCCGGCTTCCGCGTAGGCACGGCGCAGGGCGCGGGCCTGGCCCTCGGGCACCGGGGCGTAGATGGCGGTGCCGCGACCGTCGGAGGAGCTGCCCATGCCGCGGATGACGGCGTAGATGCGGTCGCCGTCGCGCAGGGCGTCGTCGAGGCGTCTGAGCGCGAACATGGCGAGGGCCTCGCCGAGCATGGTGCCGTCCGCGTCGGCGGAGAAGGGGCGGCAGTCGCCGGTCGGGGAGAGCGCGGGGGTGGTGGTGAAGCAGCGGAAGGTGCCGATGTCGTTGGAGGTGTCCACCCCTCCGGTGATCACCAGGTCGGAGCGTCCGAGGGTGAGTTCGTCGAGGGCGGTGGACAGGGCTGCGAGAGAGCTGGCGCAGGCGGCGTCGGTGGTGTGGTTGGTGCCGTGCAGGTCGAAGCGGTTGGCGATGCGCCCGGCGACGATGTTCCCCAGGCCGCCGGGGAAGGTGTCCTCGTCGGGCTCGGGGTAGTGGGCGGCGATGCGGTCGCACAGGGCCTGGGCGCTGTCCTCGGCGATGCCGGCCTCGCGCAGGGCCTTGAGCCACACGGGCCGCTGGGTGCGATGGCCGCTGTGGGTGAGCAGTTCCAGGCCGCCGGTGCCCAGGATGACGGAGGTACGGTCCCGGTCGAGGGCCGCCGGGTCGCGGCCGGCGGCGGCGTCCCGCAGCACCTGCGCGGCGACGAGGAGGGCGAGCAGCTGGGCGGTGTCGGTGGAGGACAGGGCCGAGGGCGGGATGCCGTGGGCGAGCGGGTCGAAGTCGACCTCGGGCAGGAAGGCGCCGCGGTCGACGTAGATCTTGTCGGGGGTGCCGGGGACCGGGTCGTAGTAGTCCTCCACCCGCCAGCGGGACGCCGGCACGCCGGTCATCAAATCGCGGCGGCCGAGGACGAGCCGCCAGCTCTGTTCGACGTCGCGGGCGTCGGGTAGCAGGGCGCCGAGGCCGACGACGGCGACGGGGACCCGGCCGGGGATGCGGGGGGCGTTCATGCTCGGGCTCCGTTGCTGCCGAGGGCCGTCAGGTCAGGGGACGGGGGGTGTAGGAGAAGGCGCCGTCGGGGACGGGGACGCCGTAGCTGCGCAGCTGGTGGGCGCGGGTGAGGACGGCGGCGCCCTCCAGGAGGTTGCGGGCGATCTGGACGACGGTGCGGCGGGCGGGGTCGGCGAGGAAACCGTGGGCGGTCCAGCGGTTGAAGGCGCCCATGGCGGGACCGCACCAGATCTGGTAGTCGGCGCGGCGCTCGGTGCGGCCCTCGATGGCCCAGCGGCTGGACTTGCCCAGGTACCAGCGGAAGACGAGGGCCATGCGGTGGTGGGGGTCGCTCTCGGCGCGGGCGGCCTGGGCGGGGTCGCGCTGCTGCCAGAAGCGGCGGGTCTCCTCCCACACGGTGGCGAACGGCGCGCCCAGGATGTCCCGTTCGACGGTGGCGCGGCGCTGCGCGGGCACGTCGTCCCAGCAGGGGTGGTCGCGGTAGAGCTCGTAGAGCTGGGCGGCGCGGGAGGCGAAGAGCGTGCCGCGCCGCAGCACCTGGAGCCTGACCCCGAGTTCGAACATGTCCGCGGCGGGGGCCATGGCGACGTCGGTGACGTCGGCCTGGGCGAGCATGGCCTTGGCGTCGCCGGAGAGGCCGGATTCGACGGCGGACTGGTTGACGGAGCCGGTGACGACGTAGGCGGCTCCCAGGGCGAAGGCGGCGGCGACGGCCGCGGGGGTGCCGAGTCCGCCCGCCGCGCCGATCCGTACGGGGCGGTCGTAGCCGTGGGCGCGGGCGAGGGCCTCGCGCAGGGCGAGGACGGCGGGCAGCACGGCGGTCAGCGGCCGGTTGTCGGTGTGGCCGCCGCTGTCGGCCTCGACGGTGACGTCCTCGGCGACGGGAACGCGCGCGGCGAGCTCGGCCTCGGCGGCGGTCAGCCGGCCCTCGGCGACGAGGGGGTCGAGCAGTTCGCCGGGGGCGGGGGAGAGGAAGGCCGCGGCGGTCTCGGGGCGGGAGACCTTGGCAAGGATCCGGGTGCGGCGCACGACGCGGCCGCGGGCGTCGCGGTGCAGCCCGGCGGCGGCGACGCGGACGACGGCGGGGGTGAGCGTCATGAAGGCGGACGCGGAGACGGCGGGGACGCGGTGGTGGACGAGCAGGTCGGCGACGCGGCTTTCCAGGGCGGGCTCGGCGGGCGAGTGGATGAGGTTGACGCCCCAGTTGGGGCGCCCGCCCAGCCGGGCGGCGAGGTCGCGGACGGCGGCCTCGACGCGTTCGGGGCCGAGGCCGGCGGCGCCGAAGAAGCCGAGCATGCCGGCGTCGGCGAGGGCGGCGACCATGTCGGTGGTGGCGATGCCGTTGGCCATTTCCCCCGCGATGTAGGGGAAGCGGGTGCCGTGGGTCTCGTTGAACGAGCGGTCGCCGAGCCATTCCGGGTAGAGCGGCGGCAGCGTGCCCAGGAGGGGCAGGCCCTCGCCGGTGCCGTCCGGCTCGGGCGAGCCGTCGACGGCGACACCGATGCCGCCTGCGGGCACGGCGAGCAGCCGGGCCGGTTCCCGGATCCGGGAGACGAGCGGCAGCACGCCGGCCGCGGTGCAGGCGGGCGGGTGGGGACCGGGGTACCAGCGGGCGCCGGCCGGTGTGGACGGGGGCGCCTGGTCGAGCAGCTGGGTCATCGCTCACGTCCTGGGGTTGGTGGCGGGGATCGTCCCGGCCAGCAGGTAGGCGAGGTGGACGTCGGGGGGCGGCGGCAGGCCGCCGAGCAGGCGGCGGGCCGTGGAGTCGTCGAACCGGCGCCGGTGGCCGAGGTAGGGGGTGAAGCCGGGGTAGAAGTCGGCGACCTGCTCCAGCTCGGTGGGGTCGGGCACGCCGCCGGGACACAGGTCCAGGCGCACGGGCAGGAAGCGCTCGAAGAGCCGGGCGAGGACGGTCATCGGGGTGTCGCGGGGGTGGACGACGTGAAAGGTGGCCAGGGAGTTTGCGTGGAAGCGATCGGCGATCAGCGCCATGGCCTCGGCGGCCCACTCCACGGGCAGCAGGTTCAGGTGGCCGTCGGCCCGGCCGGGCAGGCGGACGACGGGCGCGGGCACACCGGGCGGGGGCGCGAGCCCGGCGAGGCCGGCGGCCTCCAGGCCGGAGCGGGCGATCTCGGCGATGAACTGCAGGGGGTGCGGGGGCACCGCCGGGTGCGGGGCGAGGTCGCTGACCAGGATGCTGGGGCGCAGGATCACGGCGGGGCGGCGGTGCTGCCGGGACCACTCGTGCACCAGCAGTTCGCCTTCGTACTTGGATCGTTCGTAATGGTTCTCGAAGCCGTGCGCATCGGTCAGGTCGCATTCGCCGGCGATGCCGTCGTGGCGGCCGCCGGCGACGAAGGCGGTACTGACGTGGTGCAGACGGGGACCACGGCGACCGGCGGCGGCGAACTCCAGCACGTGCCGGGTGCCGTGCACGTTGACGGTGCGCAGGCTGGCGAGATCGGCGTTGAGCCGGATGTCACCGGCGCTGTGCCACACGGCATCCACGCGGTCGGCGAGCTCCTGGAATCGGCGCGGCGTCATGCCGAGGCGGGCCAGGCAGACATCGGCTTCGGCGATCCGCACGCGATGGCGCAACGCCTGCAGAAGGGAGCCGGGCGCCTTCAGATGGGTGAGGGTCTCCTCCAGCCGTTCCCGCGTGTCGCGCGGACGGGGCCTGGCGAGCACGGTGACCTCTGCGCCGCGACGCAGGAATTGCACCAGCAGCCGACTCCCGAGAAACCCGGTGGCACCGGTCAGCGCGATATGCACGGCCCAGTTCTCCCGACCTTGGAGGTGAACATTATTTGTCATGAAATACGTATTTTGCTCACTCTCCAGAACATACACGGCAAGAAGCCGGGCAGCGGCGATACGAGCCACGGCGTGCCGCCCCAGGTCGCCGTCCGGCGACGCAGACACCCCGCACACATATTCGGTCGACGTGTGGCAGGAATGACGGCCGCACACCCGGCACCACATCACCGAACGCGCCGACACGACCCGTAACGCCCCGCAAGTCCGCAACGCGGACCCGGTCCCCCCTGCACCCTCGAACGCGCTGCCGGCGATGAGTCCGGCCTGGTGCGCGCCGTCGAAGTACACGCGGCAGCCCCACCTCCGAGGATCTCGCTCAACTCCCCTACGCCGTCATACCGGTGGCCGGTCCGCCTTGCGGGGGAGAGGCTTGCTCCTGGGGCATGACGCATGGCCGGGCACCGCGCGTCAGAGTCGTTCTCATGCGTGATCATCCTGAACGCCGCGCCTGCGGGCGCCGGCTCCTTGCCCAATTCGCTGTTCTCACGTGCCTGCCGTATCTGACGCTGAAGCTGCTCTGGATCGCCGGGTTCGACGTGGGGGTGAAGGATCTCGGCAGCCTGTCGCGGGGGCAATGGATTGCGGCGAACGCCGTGACGTTCGGGATGGACGGGATCGCAGCGTTGATCGCCCACGTCCTGACCCGGCCGCGCGGGCGGCACGTGCGTGCCTGGCTCCTCCTCTTCCCGATGTGGGTGGCGACGGGGATGCTCGTCACCCTGATGGTCACGCTGCCGGTCAGCCTCGGCGTCATCGCGGCGACCGGCGCCCGGAATCCGGCCACCTCCGACGACATGCTCCGGCCATGGGTGTTCGGCGTGGTCTACGGCGGGCTGATCGCCGAAGGGGTGGTCCTGCTGTCGGCGTTCGCGCTGTACGCCGGCGAACGCTGGGGCCGCCTGCTGCGCACCCGGGTACGGGACCTGAGCGATCCGGCCGGCACCCAGGGCATGCAGCGGGTGCTCACCGCGCTCGCCCTGGGCTTCCTCGTCTTCTCGGGCGCCTTGCGCCTGGCGTGGGGACTGGGGGCGGACGTCGGCATGAACGCGGAGTGGATCGCCCGCCGGAACGCGATCGGTCGCACGGGTGATCTGGTGCACGGCCTGGCGGCACTGACCGGGGCGGCCGGCATGTACGCGCTGGTGTTCCGCCGGTGGGGCACGGTGCGCGTGCGCGTGCCGCTGGCGATGGCATGGACGGGTGTGGGCGTCGCCTTCGGCTCCAGCGGCTGGATGGACGTGGGCCGTTCGCCGGCCACGTCGGCCCTGCTGGGGATCGGCAACACGGCCGACCTGATCGCCGGACTGCTCACCCTGTGCGTCGGCTGCTTCGCACTGACGGAGCTGACGTCCGGCAAGAGCCGGACCGCCACACCGGCCGGTGCCTGATGCCGCCCCTGAAGAGCAGCGCGACCGGGCCGCCACCGTCCCGATGTCCGGAACGCGCCCGCTCGCTTGCCCCCGACCAGTGCACTAATGACGTGTACGCGCCATGCTGCTGAGGTCCGATACCGCATCGGGCACAGGGAAGGGGAAACCGGTGCGCCTACGCAGCGCTCTTGCGACGGCTGCGGCCGTCGCAACCACCACCTGCGCGTTCGTCACCATGCCCACGACGGCTCACGCCACCGCCCGAGCCGGCGAATGGTGCCGCGACCGCCCGGCGCCCGTCTCCTGCCCACCAGCGGGGCATGTCCCACCGGCGCGACAGTGCCCATCATCGAGGGCACCGTGGTCCGCCCGGTCGTGAAGAGGCTGCCCAGCGGCGGAACGAACAAGCCGGTCTGGCGATGGGGGCGTACGGCGTGATGGGACCGGCCTCGCGCAGGGCTGACTGCTTACTGCGGCTGGGTTGCGATCTGAATCAGGTTGCCGCAGGTGTCGTCGAAGACGGCGACGGTGATGGAGTCCATGTCCATGGGCTCCTGGGTGAAGCGGACACCGAGGCGACGGAGGCGCTCGTATTCCGCCTTCACGTCGTCGACGGCGAACTGGGCGAGCGGGATGCCGTCCTTGACGAGGGTGTCGCGGTAGGTTCTGGCGGCCGGGTGGCTGGCCGGCTCCAGGAGGAGTTCGGTGCCGCCTGGGTCGTCCGGCGAGACGACGGTCAGCCACCGGTCCGTCTCGCCCACCGGCACGTCGTGTTTCTTCACGAAGCCGAGGACCTCGGTGTAGAAGTGCAGGGCTTTTGCCTGGTCGTCGACGAAGACGCTGGTCATCTGAATTTTCACGGCATGCTCTCCTTCGGTCCGCGTCTGTAGCGTACGAGCCATCGCGCGACGATGTGCTGCAGCGTGGCCGTGTTCAGAGCTGGTGTGAGAGGCGGCAGGTTGTCGGGATCGGTCCGGAATGTTTATGCGTTTCGCCAGCGCCGGCCTGTGCAAAGAGACTGATCGTGATCAACGTCCGTGCGGCGGCCGACGGCGCATAAGAAGCTGAGAGCCGGGCTTGAAACTGCCGCAGCGGAAGCCTCTACCGTCGTGAGCAGGGCCAGGGATTCCGGCTCAGTGAAGGCGAGGGGGCGGCGATGACCTGGCCTACCGCGGAGTCGCCCGGATGCCGGGTGTGATGCCCCGGCCGGCACCGTGGCCCGCACGATCACCGAATACGAACAGTCCAGTGCATGAGGGCCCTGCACGGTTTCCCGGAGCTGGTCGGGGTCATCGAGCGGCGTACTGCGGTGTTGAGCAAGGCCGAGATCGAGGCCGACGAGCGCGAGCGCACGACGCAGATGATCCGGCTGGCGGAGCTGTTGGCCACCGACCTGCCCGCTGACGCCGAGGTGGTGCAGTCCGAGATCGATACCGGTAAACGAGGGCCCGGCCCACGCCGACGGCCTCCAACTGGCGCAGGGCCTCGGCGGCGTTCTCGTGGTCCTTGGTGAGGATCTGCAGGGCGACGTCGATCACTGTGCGGGCGATGCCCTCTGCCGCGTCCGGTCCGGTCTGCGCCCTGGATCCGGTGGTGACGAAGACGCGTCCGAGCGCTTCCAGGGCGAAGGTGTCCTCGTTCGGCTCGCCGGCCCCCGGGCTGGGCAGCGCGGTGACAGGGACGGCGACGATCGGCTGGGACCTGATTGTGTCCATGTGGGTGATAGCGGCCGTGAGGTCGATACACCAGCTCAACCCGACCGAGTGAATTGCATATATAACACCACCCGGCCAAACAGGGGTCTGCTGTCCTGGTCGTGCCCCTGTCGACCAGGGGCGTTCACGCGGAACAGGAGGGTCAACCATGCGACTCACCGGACGCACTATCACCCCCGCCCGCAGACAATTCGCAGCCATCGGCGTGGGCGCCGTGGTCATCGCCCTGACCGGTGCATCCCTGGCCGCACCAGCGGCCGCCCAAGAGCGCGCCGCCGCCCCGGCCGGTACCTACTGCGGTCCGAACGAAGAGTTCTACGGCAGCGGCCGGTACACGTACGCCCAGGTGCAGATGTGCCTGCGGGCCGATTCCAGCGGAGCGGTCTCCGCCGTCGTCAACACGCGTCAGGTCCAGTACTACTGGGGCAACTCCTGGTACTACGCGACCAGCAGTTACCCGGCATCCTGGGACGCCAAGGGCACGGCCAGTGTCGGCGGCACCGGCTACAGCTACAGTGTCAACGCCCAGCAGAGCTCCGCGACCGGTTCGGCCAGCGCCTCCCTGTCGACGACCGCCTGCGGCACCTACAGCGTCACCATGACGTACCACCAGGTCGGCCCGTACTGGGGGAGCGACTCGGCCATCGACTCGGGTCAGCGCACCTACAGCATCAACGTTCCCTGTTGATGCCGTTTAATTGGTCTTGTTGAGGAATCGACCGATTCCTCAACAAGACCAAACCAGCCGCCGTTCCGGTCCCGCGGTGGCCCGGAAGGTGCTCGAGGAACGGCGCCAAGGCTCATTGCAACCCTCCCGACCTCACCTGGGCAGGACGAACAGCTGGCCAGATACCCCTGAAGGTCACGCTTCCCGCGCCGGCCGCCCCACGGCGCCGAGGCGGGCCTCGGGCGGCGGAATATGGGCCTGGTCACGGACAAACCGGGGCTGCAGGGGGATGCGCCCATAGCGGGCGTTGGCAGGTGAGTCGGATCAGACGTTGGTCAAGGGGTGCCTCTTCACGGTGGCCCCAGCCGCGTACCGCTTCACGTTCACGCGGCTGGACCTGTCACCGCCCCGACCGTCTACGGCTGGAGAAGCCCGAGGACGTCGCCTGGCCGTTGTCACTGGTCACACCCTTTGTCCACCCGCCCAGGCTGGTTGCAACTCCTCTTCTCCCAGCTTGGATATGCCTGGAGCGTCCCGGCCCCGCGCACCCAGCACGAGGCCGGCGAAGGCCGGGGCGGAGATACGCGGCGAGGCGCTCCTCGCCCTGGCTAAGCTCCGCCTGGCCACGCCCCACCAGCTCAAGGCGCTCCTGCTGTCGCACCACCAGGACACGAACTACATCTGCCGCGCGCTGCGCAACCTTCTCGCCGACCGCCTGGTGGGCCGGCCCCACCGCGCGCAGTAGAGCTACTGGTTCTGCACCCCGGCGGGCCTTGCCGAAGCCGCCGCCTCCGGTGAACTCCCGCCGAAGGCCGGCCGGACCACCGGGCAGCGCGCGGCGGCGAAGACGGGCCTGCGCGAGCACGTCCTCGCCCTGGTCGACGCCGTCATCGCCTTCCACCACGCCGGCGCGGCCGACCAGGCCGACTGGCAGATGGAAGTCGCCCACCCGACCCCGGCGGGCCCCCTGGTGCCCGACGGCGTGGTGCTCCTGACAGGCGACTCCCACGCGTTCGTGGAGATCGACCGCACCATGTCCTACGCCCGCCTCCTCGCCAAGCTCGAGCGCTACGACGCCTACCGAGGTGCACCGCCGTCCGGCCGCAGCAACGCCGTCCGCGCTCCGGGCTCCCACTGGCAGGAGACCTACGCCGGACCGTCGCTGGATCGGCCCTTCCCGCCGCTGCTGTTCGTCTTCGCCCCGCCCAGCGCCGCGCGGCCCCGGCCACGAGGGAGGCCGCCTTCCACGACCGCGCCCGGCCGCACTGGCGCATCACCGTGGCAACCACGACCCTGCCCCTGCTGATCACGCACGGACCCGCGCAGTCGGTGTGGCGGGTCGTCGGCGGCGGTGAGAACCGCCGACCTCTGGCCGCGCTGCCGCAGCCGCGATGAACATAGCGGCGGCCGGCGGCGCGGCCTGCCGCGGCTACTGGGCAAACCGAAGATGAGCCTGGGCAAGCCGCCCCGTACGGCGGCTCGCCCGGCCGGGCTGCACTGGGGTGGTGCCCACCTGCCGGGCATCGCCGACGCCGCATGGACGGACTGACGGTGGAACCCCGGCCTGGCTCGCCCCCCGGCTGCCGCGCCCGTTGCAGGGCCGGGGCGGGGGTTGCACCGACGGGCGATTGAACCGTTGTCTGGACGGTTGCCTTCAGCGGGGGACCGAAGGTGTGACCGGAGGTGGGAGCCCCTCAACCGGACACCGCCCGTTCCCGCAGGCCAGCCGCTGCGGGCAAGCCGTCCAGGCACGGCGACACCTCTTCCCCACGCGGTCTGGTGTTCGAGCTGAAGTTCGACGGGTACCGGTGTCTCCTCTTCGCCCCGAGCCGGGCCGATGACGCCGTGCTCCTACAGTCGCAACGCGGCGCACTCATTCGACGGTCCTTCAGCTCGACGGCCAGGAAACTGCTCGACCGCCGAGCTCTGCCGGAGGCGTTGCTCGCCGAGCGCTTGCTGCGAGTCCCTGCGCACGTCACCGGGGAACCGCGCCGCGGTGTAGTACAGATCGCGCAGCGCCAGCCGTTCCGCGGCCCTCACCGGGTGTGACCGGTGCTTCAGGGGCCAGGACCAGACCGCCATCGATCCTCGCCTCCCGCTTCCTCAGGTTCCGTCTCTTTGGTCATCGTCGTGCCCAGATGAGGATGGCGGCGAGGCGGAGTGCGGCCTGGTAGGCGATGGCGAGTTTGTCGCAGCGTGTGGCCAGGCCGCGCCACTGCTTGAGGCGGTTGATGCACCGTTCGACGGTGTTCCGTTGCTTGTACGCCTCGGTGTCGAAGATGGGCGGGGGGCCGCCTCGGCTTCCTCTCCGCAGGCAGTGGCCTGCCTGGTCGTAGGGCTGCGGGATG
This sequence comes from Streptomyces sp. PKA51, assembly GCF_057552455.1. Taxonomy (NCBI): domain Bacteria; kingdom Bacillati; phylum Actinomycetota; class Actinomycetes; order Kitasatosporales; family Streptomycetaceae; genus Streptomyces; species Streptomyces sp. PKA51. The sequence continues at coordinate 10,026 of NZ_BAAJPZ010000028.1, read as the reverse complement.
ACCGCGCGGATGCCTCGCCGCCGCAGGTGGGAGCGGATGGCCCGGGGGAGTGGGCCCGGTCCGCGAGCACGGCCAGCGGTGCTGTCCCGGGCCGGCCAGGGCCGCGTCGTGGCCCGCGGATGTCGGCCATCACCGTTTCGAAGGCGGGTGCGTCGCCGGTCTGGCCTGCGGTGACGGTCAGGGCCAGGGGTTGTGCACGACCGTCGGCGGCCAGGTGGACCTTGGTGCTCAGGCCGCCGCGTGAGCGTCCGAGGGCGTGGTCGGCCGCCGTCCCCGGACCGGATCGGCCGGCATCAACGGCTGAATCCGGTCCCGCATCGCATCAATGGTCACTAATCGGATGGACATATCTGATCAACTGATGAGTCCATCAAGAAGACGCGCGGTAGGGCCTGTCCGGCGGATCTTCGTCACGCGGCCACCACGGCGCCCCTTACGGGGCGCTGCATGACCTGCCGGACACGCCCCAGGCGAGCCCGGTGAGGCCCTTCAGGACACAAAACGGGCCAGGCGGCCGAGCAGGGCCACCGCGTCGTCGCGTACCACTGGGCCGAAGAAGCGGGCGTCGACCTCCTCGACGGCGGCGATCGCGCGTGGCGCCAGTTCGGCGCCTGCGCTGGTCACGCGCAGCCGTTTGGCGCGGGTGTCGGCGGGGTCGATCTCGCGCTCGATCAAGCCCTTGGCTTCGAGGGCACGCAGGACCTGCGAGGTCATCTTGACGTCCGTGCCGGCCTGACGGGCCAGGGCCAGCTGGTTGGGGCGCTCGTCGTGCGTGTTCAGCCACCACGTGCAGGCAAGCAGAACGAACTGGACGTGAGTGAGGCCGAGCGGCCCGAGGGCCGCGGCGATCTCGCGCTGCCAGCGCAGCGTGGCGTGCCAGAGCAGGAATCCGGGGCTTTCCCCGGGTGCGAGGGACATCAGCTCTGCGCCGCCTTGACCAGGGCGGCCACGGTCACGGGCCAGTCCGCGGTGACGGCCGGACCGATCTGCGGGCCGAGCTCGTCCGCGCCGTCGCCGGTGATCTCCATCCGGTACGTCACCCGGGTGCGCAGACGCTCGCCGCGGTCGATCCGGTGGATCGTCCGCAGGAGCAGTCCGTCGATGCGGGCCTCGTCCACGAACAGTTCGCCGGCGGTGGCCTCGGAGACGAGCAGGTGCACCGGCTCCTGCCCGGGCGGGGTCATGACGATCTCGGTGCCCGCGGCGAAGGGGCCACCGATCTCGATGTCCGCGATATCGGCGTTCCAGTCCGCCCAGTTCTCAACGTCGGCCCACAGGCGCCAGATCGCCTCGGGCGCGGCGTCGGTCTCGGTGGTGTGCTCGTACGTCCACATCAGCGGTCTCCCTGTTGTCTCGCTTGATTATCTACGAAGAGATTATCTGCGCGCAGACTATCTGTCCAGCGGTCCGGCCGCTGAAGGGCAACGAACACGCCCCGCCCGGCGTCAGCCGGAGCGGAGCGCGGCCGCGAAGGGCGCTCGAGCGTGTCCAGGAGGCAGTCCCTCACCAGAGCGACGTGTTGCCCAGACTTTGGTGTCCGATGACGCCCGTTCACATCGCTACGCCACCCCGTTGCCGAACCGCCACCCACGTCGGGGTGAACAAGCCCGGATGCGGGCGGCGGGCGAATCAGGGCCGGGCGGCGAGGGCCTCGACCTCGAACAGCACGTCGGGCGCAGCCAGGCCGGCGACACCGATGAGGGTTTGCGTGGGCGGTTTCGTACCCCAGCCCTCCTGTACGGCCCCGGCGATCGGCCCGAGCTTGCTGACATCATGGTTCACCACGTACGTCCTGAGCTGGACGACGTGGCTGAGGTCGAGCCCATGGGCGGCAAGAGCGACGCCGATGTTGCGGAACGTCTGCTTTACCTGCTCGGTGAAATCGGCCGAGACAACCGCGCCGTCCGGGCCCGATCCGTACTGACCCGCGATAAGCACCAGTTCCGTACCTGCGGGGACGGTGGCGGTGTGGCTGTAGCCGAACGGGACCGGGTCGTGCAAACCGTCCGGATTGACAATGGCGTGTGCCATGCGGGTCACCTCTCGTGTGCGACGGGCCTGTGTCGTGCTGAAGCCTCCCAAGGCATCACGACATCCTGTGTCATGTATTCCTGTAGGGTTTTCGTATGCGCGCCGATCGATTGGTATCGCTGGTGCTGCTGCTGCGGCAGCACGGTCGGCTGTCAGCGGGCGCGCTGGCCCGCGAGCTGGAGGTATCCACCCGCACCGTGCTGCGCGACATCGAGGCGCTGTCCGCGGCCGGCGTCCCGGTCTACGCCGAACGCGGTCGGCACGGCGGCTTCGCGTTGCTGCCCGGTTTCCAGACCGAGCTCACCGGACTGAACCACGACGAGGCACTCGCCCTGCTGGTCGCCGGATCGCGGCGCGGCGCGCAGGCATTCGGACTCGGCTCGGCACTCGCTTCGGCCATGCGCAAGGTGGTTGACGCGCTGCCCGAAAGCCATCGGGCCACCGCGGCCGACGCGGCTCGGCGATTGCTCATCGACCCGGAGACCGACCTGCTCTCACGCCGGGTGGTTGCCGAGGAGGTGCCTGACACCATCGTGGCCGAGGTCCGGCGCGCGGTGTTGGCCGGACACAAGCTGCGCATCCACTACTCGGCTGCGGACCGGACCCCGAAGTGGCGCACGGTGGACCCGATCGGCCTGGTCACCGTGCGCGGCCAGGGCTACTTGCTGGCCACGAGGTCCGGCGCGGACCGCACCTACCGGCTGTCCCGCATTCTGGCCGCCGAGGAACTCCCCGAACCGGCACAGCGTCCGGACCGGGTCGACCTGGACCGGGCCTGGCAGGAACGCAGCACACGGTTTCGGACCGGCGGCGACCAAGTCACCGTGCTGCTACGGATGAACCCGGTGCAGAGGGAGGACCTGGTGGGCACCGCGCTGGCCGTCCTCGCCGAGGAAGCCGACGCAGACGGCTGGCTGCGGCTGGAGGTGACCTTCCAAGATTCGAGACACGCTGAGTGGGCGCTGTGGCACCTCGGCACGAACGCGGAAGCCCTGGCCCCGCAGTGGTTGCGCAACTCCCTGCGCAACCGCGCCGCCGCGATCGCCACCCGCTACGGAGTGTCCGATGTGCATCTGGAGCACCCTTCGTCCGGACACGATCCGGTGGGGGCCCGTGGTCTGTCGGAACTACTCATTCATGAGAAGGGCCGGGGCACTCGGTTTCGGCAATAGCGGCCCATCGGTGTGTGAGGCGGCGGCATGCGTGGACGAGCTCGGGTGGGTGGAGGTCGGTGAGTTCGGTGTCGAAGGTGGCGAGGATGCCAGCGATACCGGCCCAGGACCAGGCGCCGAGAGTGAGCCGGCAGGACTCGGTGTCGAGGTGTTCCACGACGGAGCCGCCTGGTGCCCAGCGGGCCACGATGTGGGCGGGCAGGTTGAGCCGGGCGGTGCCGGTGCATTGCCAGACGGCGGGGGTGTCGCCGCGGTCGTGGGTGCTCATCACGAAGTGGGCGAGGTCGGGGTGGGGAAGCGCGCGGGCGGCGAAGTGCTGCGTGGTGGGGCGGAGGTGCAGTCGATCGACGCGGTGCACTCGCCATTCATTGTCGGTGAGGTCGTAGGCGACCAGATACCACCGGGCGGCCCAGACAACCAGGTGGTGCGGCTCCATGCGGTGGGCGGGCAGGTAGTCGGGGTCACTGGGTGCGGGGCGTGTGCCGTCGGGACGCAGTGTCTCGGTGACGAGGACGTGACGGTGGCGTACCGCGGTTCCGGCGACGGTGAGGGCGGCCGGGTCGATGGGGGGCGCAGGGAACTCCCAGTAGTTCTGCAGACGAGTCAGACGCAGGGATTCCATGGATGCCCGCAGCGCAGGGGGCATGACCTGCTGTAGAGCCGCCAGCGCCCGCGCCGCGTCGTCCCTGAGGCCGAACATCGTGCTTGGTGCGGTCTGCAGGGCCACCGCGATCGCGAGGGCCTGGTCGTGGTCGAACAGCAACGGCGGCAGGGTTCGCCCGGCCCCGAGCCGGTAGCCGCCGCCGGGGCCGTGGATGGTGGCGATCGGGTAGTCGAGCGCGCGCAAGGTTTCGATGTCGCGGCGGACAGTGCGTTCGCTGGTCCCAAGCCGGTCGGCGAGCTCGCGCAGCGACCACTGCCGTCCTGACCCGAGCAGCGACAACAACCGCAACGTCCGGTGTGAGGTGTTCGCCATCGTCCCATCATGCCCGGTAGTGGCCACTCGGTGTCCACTACCGGTGTCAGGGTGGGTTCTGTTCAGCGAGCAGCGACGGAAAGGACGGTCGGGTATGCGGGTGGTCGTGGTGGGTGGCGGGATCGGCGGGCTTGCACTGGGGGCAGGACTGCGTCGCCGGGGGTTCGAGGTGGCGGTATTCGACCGTGACACCGATGTGGCGGCGACGGGCGGCTACCACATCACCCTGGATGAGCGGGCGCAGTCGGCACTCAAGGATCTGGTGGAACCGAAGATCATGCAGCGGCTGCTGGCATCGGGGTCGGCGCTGCGACTGCGCGAGCGCGACGCGTTCTGGGATCGCCGTGGCCGGCTGCTGGGCCACGGGCCGGACCTCAGCGACAGTGCAAGCATTGACGTCGATCGGATCACTCTGCGGATGCTGCTGGCCGAAGCCGTCGGAGATGGCCTGCACTTGGGATGCCGCGTGTCCGGCGTCCGCCACGACGACCACGGCACGCCTCAAGTGCTGTTCACCGACGGAGCGCCGGTCTCGGCGGATCTGGTGGTGGGCGCGGACGGCACCCACTCGGTGGTCGCCCGCCACCTGGCGGGCGGCCCGACCAACAGCCCGGCGGGCATCATCGGGTTCTCCGGCCGCACCCTCCGGCGAGACCTCAGCCCCGGCGAGCAGCAGCGACTCAGACCACGATCGGGGCTGGCGATCGGCCCGCGCGGAGCCGCGCTCTACATCGGCTTCCTTGACCCGGTCGGCAACGCCGCGCTCGACGCTCCCGAGTTGCGGATGTCGGTCACCACGGGACCCACCTACATCTGGGGCGCCATGTTCCCCGAATCCACCAGCACCGGTTCCCTGCGCGACCTGCGGGGCGGCGAACTGCAGGCCGCGCTGCTCGGCCGATTCCGCGAGCGGGGATGGGCCGAGCACACACTCGAGGTCATCGCCCGAGCCGACCCGCACAGCGTGGCCGGATTCCGGTTCAACGCCGCCTCCACCCGCGCGGAGGATCTCGCGCCCTGGCCTGCGGGTCGTATCACCGCGCTGGGCGACGCCGTCCACGCCACACCGCCCACCGCCGGAATGGGAGCGGGCGCGGCCATCCGCGACGCCGCCAGCCTGCTCGCGCACATCAGCGCCGCCGCCGACGGCACCGTCACCCTCACCGACGCCGTGGACCATTTCGAGGCCGGGATGCGCCGGCGCGGCAGCGAAGTCCTCACCCTGGCCATGAAGACCGTCCGGTGGATCCTGGCCACCGACACCACACTCGGCGCCGCAGCCACCGCCGTGAGTACCCCGATTCTGGCCGCAGCCGCCCGGCTACGTCACTGACGAGCCGCGCGACGCCCATGCCCTGCACTCAGAACAGGACCGACCACAGCGACGTCCCCCGGTGCGCAGTTCCTCGGCGAACGCGGCGAAGGCCATCGCCTCGACGTGCTGACGAACACACTGCCCCGTACGGGTCTTGTCGACCACGGCCTTGCGCCGGTTCTGCGTGGCGAAGGAGATGTCCACCTCCTTGTCCTCCTCGTCGAAGGCGGTGATGTACTCGCCGCGGGCGCTCTGGTGCCGCATCGCGTGCGCGAACGCGTCCGGCACCGTCCGATCGTCCGACCTGGCCGTGAACTCCAGCTTCTCGGCCAGGTCGGACATCACCGCGGGGTCCCGGCCGATCCGCTCGTACAGCAACACCTCCCAGCGAGGCCACCGTGGTCAATTTTCACGGTGCGGTAGTTCCCGATGAGGGCCTCGACGATCTCCCGCTCGGCGAGCCGGGTCGCCTCCGGCTCCGCCCTGGCCCTCTTGATCTTCGTCGCGACGCGCTTGCAGAACATCGTCGCCAGGTCGTCGCGGACCCGCATCCTCGCCTTGTGCGTCAGGCACGCGTGCCCCAGGAGGACGCGGTGGCCGGGCGTCTCCAGGCGCGCGGGCGCGGTGGTGGTACGCAGGTCGGATCCGGTGACGCGAGCGCCCCGGCCGCGCAGGATCCTGGCCAGCGCGGACATGCCGGCGCCGCCGATGCCGACGAAGTGCGGGTGACTCAGATCCAGCGGCCACTGGCGGCCCGGGATATGGACAGCCTTCGTTTCCACGACCACCCCTTCACGACGAAGTGTGGCGTGCGAGCTGACGACCCGCTTGCTCCGCGAGCCGCCCCTGAAGGCTCCTGCCGCCCGCATCCTGATCGGTAGGGCTCTTGGTGTCAGGATTCTCAGGCCCTGACGGCGCCTCACACCACACGCAACCGTAAGCGGGCCCCTTCACACCATGTGAGGTCGGGAGGCTGTTGGTGACAGGTCCGCGTGGGGCCTGGCACAAGTTCCGTGAGGCGATCACTGTCCGTGACAGCGAAGGCGCGTGGTGAGATGGTGGGACGTCAATCGTCCTCCTCCGGAGCCCTGCTCCCATCCCTGATCCCTGCGGGGGATTGCGCGTAGGAGACGCCTCGCGCGGGGCACTCGCCGGATACCGGACGGGGAGGTGCCTGACTGTTGTCGCGTCGGCCCGCGCGCTTGGGCTGGCCGAGGACGACTCCGGTCAGGACCAGGGCCAGTCCGCACAGTTGCTGCACGGTCACCACTTCTCCGGCGACCGCTGTGCCGAGCAGCACGCCGGTAACGGGGTTGAGCAGCCCGATCAGTCCCACTGTCCCCGCGGGCAGGTGCCGCAGCCCGGTGAACCAGGCCGCGAAGGCCAGCGCGGTGGCGATCAGGGCAACGTAGCCGAACGCGAGGAGCGTCGGCGTTGAGAACGCGGGCGGAGGGCCCTCCACGACTGCCGCGACCGGGAGCAGGAACAGACCTCCGGCAGTGAGTTGCCAGGCGGTCGAGGCGAGCACATCGGCGCCGGCGCCCCACCGTTTGGTCAGGATGTGACCGAAGGACGACACCAGCATGGCGGCGGCCGCGGCGAGGACTCCCGGCACGCTCACCCCTTCCACACCGGTGAGCAGCATGAGACAGACCCCGCCGAGTCCGATCGCGGCACCGGTCAGGTGGGCGATGCCGGGCCGCTCGGACACCAGGGGCCAGGCGATGAGCATCATCGTCAGCGGGGACGCCGCCATGACGGTCGAGGCGACGCTCGTCGGAAGCAGCTGGGAGGCGGCATAAACGAGGACGAAGAACACGCTCATGTTGAGCAGGCCGAGCACCGCGGACCGCCACCACCACGCGCCGCGCGGCCGCTGCCTGCGCAAGGCGAGCAGGGCGAGGCCGGCGGGCAGCGCCCGCAGGGCGGCCCCGTAGAGCGGGCGGTCGGCCGGCAGGAACTCGTGGGTGACGAAGTAGTTGGTCCCCCAGGCCACCGGCGCGACTGCGGTCAGGGCCGCCCAACGCGTATTAGCTTCCATGGAAGCTAATATAGCTTCCCGGGAAGCTATCATGGTGTGCATGGAGCACGGTGAACCGCTGGACCGCGTGGCCCGCATCCAGGCCGACTGGCGCCGCGAGCGGCCCGACCTCGACGTCAGCCCCCAGGGAGTGATCGGCCGACTGCACCGTCTGGCCGACCGGCTCACCGAGGAACTCTGCCTCGTCTATGGCCGCTACGGCCTCGGTGAGGGAGAGTTCGACGTCCTGTGCGCCCTGCGCCGGGCCGGGGAGCCCTACGAGCGGGCACCGGGCGAGCTCGCCGCGCACACCATGGTCACCACCGGCGCGATGACGAAGAGAATCGACCGCCTGGAGCGAGCCGGACTCGTCACCCGCCGCCGCTCCGACGACGACCAGCGCAGCCGGATCGTCGCCCTCACCAGCCCCGGACGCGAACTGATCGACCGGGCGTTCACCGACCACATGCGCAACGAACGTCACCTGCTGGATCTGCTGACGCCCGCCGAGGCCAAGTCACTCGAAACGCTGCTCACCAGCTGGCTCTCCCGCATGGATCATCCGCGTACTCCCGGCAGCGAGTAACCAGCCCCCTCCGGCCCGCGACCAGCGCCTGGAAGGTGTCGGACGGAAGTCCTCAGGAGCAGAGCAGGACCCGCTCGCGGAGGCGGCCAAAGCCGGCGCAGCCGAACACCTGCCGCTTGAGCATCTTGATCCGATTGACGGCTCCTTCGACCGGGCCGGAGTTCCAGCCGGTGGTCAGTCCCGCGGTGACCGCGTCGAAGTCACTGTTCAGGCCGGTGGCGAAGGTGCTGATGCCGGGCAATTTCGAGGCGGCTGCCTCGGTACGTGCCCTGGCCCCTGGCCCTGGACGTGCTGCCAGGGCTGAGGCTATCCGAGCAGTACGAGCCGAGGCGGAAGCACCTGGCCGCCGCGGTGGGGATGCGGGCGCCCTACTGGTTCGCCCCGCTCCGGGACCGCGAGACGATCGCTGCCTGCAGACCGGGCACGCCGCCGGCCGTGGTGCCTGCCTGCCACGTCACCAATCCCATCGATGCGCTGGTGGAACTCGCTGCCGACGAGCCGGACGGCTCTCCGGCCGCCCGCCTGTGCTGGTCCCCGGCCCGCGAGATCCGCGCCCGCGACCACAAGACGGTCACCCGCGACACCCAGGAACTGCGGGCCAATGCCGCCGACGGCGCACACCTGGTCCTCGGCGCCGTCCCCGCCGAGCTGCGCCGCCCCGACGCGGAGCCGCTGCCCGAGGTGGTACGTCGCGCCGGCTGGCTGTCGATCACCGAACGCCGCGACGTCCTGGCCCACCGCGTCGCCGCTCTTGCACAGCGTTGGGACGACGGACAGGACTGGCACACCGGCGCTGTCGTCGTCCGGCCCGACCAGTGCGCCACCGCGTGCGAGTGGTCCTAACAAGCGACCGCACCCTCTGGATCCGTACCCAGGACGGCACCCTGTGGCCCGCCCCGGCCTGCTCCGGCCGGGGCATCGGCTGGGGCTACAGCGGCACCGGCAACCACACCCTGGCCCGCCTCGTCGACAAACTCCTCGACGACATCTCCGCATCCGCCGTCACACCCGGCGAACCCGCCCCCCAGCCCACGGCCTGATCGACCTGCTGCGCACCACCCCGCAGGACGGAACCACCACCTACACCCGCGCCCAGCTCCTGGCCGCACGCGCCGGCTGAACCCCCGGGCCTTGCTGCTGGCGGTCCTTAGGCGTCCTGGACGCTGCCACCGCCCTGCTCCGCGAGGCGGCGGTTCGGCCGTTCGAGGAGGAGAGCCGTGCCCGGCGGGGGCCTGCCCGGGGTGCAGTTCTCGGGTGCCGGGCATCCGATTTCTCTCACACTCAGCCTTGTGTTCACCCGTAGGCCGCCAGGAGCACCAGGGCACCGCACGCCACGATGTAGGCGGCGAGCCCGTACCACGCCCCGCGGTGGCCGGCGCGCTCCGCCCGGGCGGGGCTGCCGCCCCGGGTGGTCCAGCTCCAGGCGAGGACCGTACCCGCCACGGCGAGGAGGAGGAACGCCAGCGTGGCCAGGTGCAGCCAGTCGATGAGGGTCAGCCCGGTGGAGCTGGTGACCACGCCGTTGGCCTGCTGCATGTTGAGGACGACGACGAACAGCCCGCCGCCCAGGACGGCGAGCCTGTTGTGGACGCTCTCCAGCCGCGTGGTGGTCTCCAGCTCCTCGTGCGGGGAGGAGACGAGGAACGTGGAGACGGCGATGAGGACGGCGAGGTAGAGCGGAATGGTCAGCTTCCAGAAGATGGTGGGATCGGAGCGTTCGAGGTCGAGCAGGATGTGCACCCGGTCGTAGGTGCTGCCGTTCTTCAGGCTCCGGTCGCCGTACGTGGTGGTGTAGTGCTTGGGCGAGCTGGTGAGGCGGAAGCCGGTCAGGTGCCAGCCCTGGGGGCGGATGTCGGGGTTGACCTGGGAGTCGGCGTTGTTCACGGTGAACCGGAAGTGCTGGGTGTCCTCCGGCGCGGTCAGGGG
>NZ_BAAJPZ010000027.1:0-72749 GCF_057552455.1 Streptomyces sp. PKA51 | reverse complement strand
GTGCCCCCACGCTACGCGCGTAGCACCGTATTGACGCGTGTAGCGTCGTCCCCCCCCCCCACGGAACCCCCACCCCCCCACCGCCCGTCCAGCCCCCCCCCCCCCCCGGGGGGGCCCGGGTGGGGGGGGGGGGTCACCGCCGCGACAAGCCACGACGTGCCCGCAGGTCGCCCGGACCCCGGGGTGGTGTGTCAGCTGCGGGCCGTTGCCGGCTGATCGCGCAGTTCCCCGCGCCCCTATGGGGCGCGTCCCTGCGGGCGCGGGCCTGCGGCTCGCGCCCCTACGCCCCGCGCCCCTGCGGGGCGCAGGGGCGCGGGGCTACGCCGCGCTCGCCGTCGGGGTCGTCAGGACCGCTCGGAGTTGGTCCAGGCCCCAGTCCAGGTCCTCCTTCGTGATGACCAGCGGGGGTGCGATGCGGATCGTCGTGCCGTGGGTGTCCTTCACCAGGACGCCGCGTTCCATCAGGCGTTCCGAGATCTCGCGGCCCGTGCCGTGTTGCGGGGCGATGTCGACGCCCGCCCACAGGCCGCGGCCGCGGACGGCGGTGACGGCGCCGGTGCCGGTGAGGAGGGCCAGCTGGTGGTGGAGGTGGTCGCCGAGGTCGGCCGCGCGGGCCTGGTACTCGCCGGTGCGCAGGAGGGCGATGACCTCCAGGGCCACCGCGCAGGCCAGGGGGTTGCCGCCGAAGGTGGAGCCGTGTTCGCCGGGGCGGTGGACGCCGAGGACGGCGCGGGAGGAGACGACCGCGGAGACGGGGACGACGCCGCCGCCGAGGGCCTTGCCCAGGACGTACATGTCGGGCACGACGCCCTCGTGCTCGCAGGCGAAGGTGCGGCCCGTGCGGCCCAGGCCGGACTGGATCTCGTCGGCGATGAAGAGGACGTTCCGCTCGGCCGTGAGCCGGCGGACGCCGGCCAGGTAGCCCGGCGGGGGGACGAGGACGCCGGCCTCGCCCTGGATGGGTTCGAGCAGGACGGCGACCGTGTGCTCGTCGACCGCCGCCTCCAGGGCGGCCAGGTCGCCGTAGGGGACGATCTCGAAGCCGGGCGTGTACGGACCGTAGTCGGCGCGGGCCTCGGGGTCGGTGGAGAAGCTGATGATCGTGGTGGTGCGGCCGTGGAAGTTGTTCTCGGCGACGACGATCTTCGCCCGTCCGTCCGGGACGCCCTTGACGCGGTAGCCCCACTTGCGGGCGGTCTTCACGGCGGTCTCGACGGCCTCGGCGCCGGTGTTCATCGGCAGGATCATCTCCATGCCGCACAGCTCGGCCAGCTCCGCACAGAAGCGTGCGAAGAGGTCGTGGTGGAAGGCCCGCGAGGTGAGCGTGACCCGGTCGAGCTGGCGTTTGGCCGCGTCGACGAGCCGCCGGTTGCCGTGGCCGAAGTTCAGCGCGGAGTAGCCGGCGAGCATGTCGAGGTAGCGGCGCCCCTCGATGTCGGTCATCCACGCGCCCTCGGCGGTGGCGACCACGACCGGCAGGGGGTGGTAGTTGTGGGCGCTGTGTTCCTCGGCGGCGGCGATGTTGCGTTCCGTGGCGGTCGTCAACGTGTGCTCCGTTCCTGTCCGGGGACGGCGGGCGGTGGACGGCGGGCGGCGGCCGAGGCCGAGTACGGCAGTGCCGTGTCGGCCATCGTGGCCGGGTGCCGACGCCTTTGTACACCCCTGAACCACCACCGGGGGGCCGCATTGCGACCGCTGACCCTGCTCGGCCCGCGCACCTGAGAGAATGTTGTGCATGGCCCTTGATCGTCCGCGCGCTCTCTCCGGTATCCAGCCCACCGCAGGCTCGTTCCACCTCGGGAACTACCTGGGTGCGGTCCGTCAGTACGTGGCTCTGCAGGAGTCGCACGACGCCTTCTACATGGTCGTCGACCTGCACGCCATCACCGTGCCGCAGGACCCGAAGGAGCTGCGGGCGAACACCCGCGTCGCCGCCGCCCAGCTGCTGGCCGCCGGCCTGGACCCGGAGCGCTGCACGCTGTTCGTCCAGAGCCACGTGCCCGAGCACGCGCAGCTGGCCTGGGTGATGAACTGCCTCACCGGCTTCGGCGAGGCATCCCGCATGACGCAGTTCAAGGACAAGTCCGCCAAGCAGGGTGCCGACCGCACCACCGTCGGCCTGTTCACGTATCCGATCCTGCAGGTGGCCGACATCCTGCTGTACCAGGCGAACGCGGTGCCGGTCGGCGAGGACCAGCGCCAGCACATCGAGCTGACGCGCGACATCGCCGAGCGCTTCAACGGCCGCTTCGGGCAGACCTTCACCCTGCCGTCGGCGCACATCGTGCGCGAGACCGCGAAGATCTACGACCTGCAGGACCCGACGGCCAAGATGAGCAAGTCGGCGGCCACCCCCAAGGGCCTGATCAACCTGCTCGACGACCCCAAGGTCTCGGCCAAGAAGATCAAGAGCGCGGTCACCGACACCGACACGGTGATCCGCTTCGACGCGGAGAACAAGCCGGGCGTCAGCAACCTGCTGACGATCTACGCCACACTGACCGGCACCACCGTCGCCGAGCTCGAGCAGAGGTACGAGGGCAAGGGCTACGGCGCGCTGAAGACCGACCTCGCCGACGTCGTGGTGGAGTGGGTCACCCCCTTCCGGGCCCGTACGCAGGAGTACCTGGACGACCCGGAGACGCTGGACGCGGTGCTGGCCAAGGGCGCGGAGAAGGCGCGTGCCGTCGCCGCCGAGACGCTGGCGCAGACCTACGACAGGATGGGCTTCCTGCCGGCGAAGCACTGACCGGAGCACTGACGGGGAGATCTGGCAGCGGGTGCGGCGCAGCCGCCACACTTGCCACGGGGACGTACAGGCGCACAGGAGGGAGAACGCAGTGGGGACCGTAACGCTCGGCGTTTCGATCGCGGTCCCGGAGCCGTACGGCAGCTTCCTCCAGAAGCGCCGCGAGAGCTTCGGCGACCCGCACGCCCACGGCATCCCCACGCACGTCACCCTGCTGCCGCCGACCGAGGTGGACGCCTCCTCGCTGCCCGCGATCGAGGCACACCTCGCCGAGGTCGCGGCGGCGGGCCGGCCCTTCCGGATGCGGCTGAGCGGGACGGGCACCTTCCGCCCGCTCTCGCCCGTGGTCTTCGTCAACGTCGTCGAGGGCTCCCCGGAGTGCGCCCGGCTGCAGAAGCAGCTGCGGGACGCCTCCGGTCCGGTGCCGCGGGAGCTGCAGTTCCCGTACCACCCGCACGTCACGGTGGCGCACGGCATCGCCGAGGAGGCCATGGACCGGGCCTTCGAGGAGCTCGCGCACTACGAGGCGGAGTGGACCATCGAGGGCTTCGCGCTGTACGAGCAGGGCGAGGACGGCATCTGGCGCCTGGAGCGCGACTTCCCCTTCGGCCCCTTCGGCGCGGACGCGCCGGGCACCACGGCGGTGCCCGCCGCCGTGCCCCGGCAGGGCAGTACGTCGCCGCTGCCGCGCCCCTTTCCGTAACCGCCGGTCCGATGACCGGATCCATGGGGTAGATGTCTCGCCATGGATTGGCTCACCCGCTTGCCCCTGGTCGGACCCGTCGTCGCGCGGGCCATGCGCACGCATGCCTGGCGCTCGTACGAAACACTCGACCGGGTGAAGTGGACGCGGCTGGCCGCGGCCGTCACCTTCACGAGTTTCGTCGCCCTCTTCCCCCTGCTGACGCTCGGTGCCGCGGTCGCGGCGGCGCTGCTCAGCGAGGGGCGCACCCACGATCTGGAGAACCGCCTGGCCAAGCAGGTGCCGGGCATCTCCGACAGCATCGACATCGGCGGTTTCGTCGACAACGCCGGCACCGTCGGCCTGGTCGCGGGCGCCCTGCTGCTGTTCACCGGCATCAGCTGGGTCGGCTCGCTGCGCGAGTGCCTGCGCGTGGTGTGGGGACTGAAGGAGGACCCGGGCAATCCGTTCCTGCTCAAGCTCAAGGACGCGGGTGTGCTGCTGGGCCTGGGCGCGGTGGTGCTGCTGTCGGCCGGCTGCTCGGCGTTCGCCTCGGCCGCCGTCGACTGGGTGGCCGGGCACGCGGGCCTCAAGGGGGCGGGGGTGCTGCTGAGCGCCGCCGGGTTCTGCATCGCCGTCCTCGCGGACTTCCTGCTGATGCTGTACGTGCTCTCCCGGCTGCCGGGCGTCCTGCCCCCGCGCCGCCGCCTGGTGGAGGGCGCCCTGATCGGCGCGGTCGGCTTCGAGGTGCTCAAGCTGGTGCTGAGCAGCTATCTGCAGGGGGTGGCCGGCAAGAGCATGTACGGCGCGTTCGGCACCCCGGTCGCGCTGCTGCTGTGGATCAACTTCACGGCGAAGCTGACGCTCTTCTGTGCCGCGTGGACGGCGACGGACACGCCCACGCGGCACGGCGACTGACTACTCCTTGGGCGGGCCCGCGTGGGAGGGGCCCTTGCGCGCCCGCGCCGGCAGCGGGTGACGCCGGTTGACGACGTACCCGGCCACCGCGAGCACGGCCAGTGCGCCGCCGGTCAGCCCGACGGCCGTCCAGATGCCGTCGCTGCCGCCACCGGTGACCGCGGCCTGGGCGCCACTGGGGCTGGACGCGCCCGAGCGCCCGGACTTGTCGGTGCCGAACGACCCGGACTTCGGCGGGACGAGCACGCCGACCGGCTTGACGTGGCCGGCCGCCTCGAAGCCCCAGTCGAGCAGCATGCGGGTCTCCTCGTAGACCCGGTTGCGCTCCTTGATGTCCGGGTTCATGACGGTGACCAGCAGCTTCTTGCCGTCGTGCTGGGCGACGCCGGTGAAGGTGTTGCCCGCGTTGGTGGTGGAGCCGTTCTTCACGCCCGCCATGCCCTTGTACAGCGTGACGCCGTCCTGGCCGGTGAGCAGGCGGTTGGTGTTGACGATCTCCTTCGTCCGGCCGGGGTGCTCGTCGTCCGGGAACTGCGCGCGCGCCGTGGAGCAGTACTCCCGGAAGTCCGCCTTCTGCAGGCCCGAACGGGCGAAGAGCGTGAGGTCGTACGCGCTGGAGACCTGGTCGTCGGCGTCGTATCCGTCGGGCGTGACGACGTGCGTGTCGCGCGCCTGGAGGTCGTCGGCGTGCGCCTGCATGTCCCGGACGGTCTTGGCGACACCGCCGTTCATCGAGGACAGCACGTGCACCGCGTCGTTGCCCGAGCGCAGGAAGACGCCCATCCACATGTCGTGGACGGAGTAGGTCTGGCCCTCCTTCATGCCGACCTGGCTGCTGCCCTCGCCCATGCCCTCGAAGTCGGCCGCGCGCACCTGGTACTTGCGGGTCTTCGGGAACTTCGGCAGGACGGTGTCGGCGAAGAGCATCTTCAGCGTGGAGGCCGGCGGCAGCTGCCAGTGGGCGTTGTGCGCGGCCAGGATCTCGCCGGACTCGGCGTCGGCCACCAGCCAGGACGCCCCGGACAGGTCGCGCGGCAGCGCGGGCGCGCCCGGGCCCAGTTGCACCTGGGTGCCGGGCCGGCCCAGCAGGTCGCCGCCGACCGTGGACATTCTGGCGGGCGGCTGCTTCGGCGGCGGCTTGGCCTTGCCGTCGGTGCGCCCTTCCACGGAGGGCGAGGCGCCCGGGCCCGCGGAGGACGCGGCCGGGCTCGGCACGGGGGCCGCGAGGGCGGGGGCGGCGGTCGCCAGGGGGAGCAGCAGGGAGGCGCCGGCCGCCAGCAGGGCCGCGGAGCGGCGTCGCGGCGTCGCGGAGTACCGCGGGGGGTGTGTTGTCGTCGTCGGCACGCACGTGAACGTACCTCCACGCCCGGCGAACCGGGACGGCGCCTCACGGCGGGGGCCCGCCGAGGACCCGATAGGACCAGTGCCGGAACCGGAACGCATACTGAAACCCATGGTGAAGTCTTCCGGGGATGCCGCCCCGCGAACCCCCGCGCCCGCCCCGGGCCCCGCTGTCCTGACCCGTCCCGTCTCCTGGTTCCTGCTCGCCTTCGGCGTCTGGAGCTGGGTCATCTGGGCCACTTTCATCAAGAATCTCTACAAGGACGGCAGCGGGCTGGCCTTCGACCGATCGGGTGACCCCACCGCGTACTTCTGGGTGCACCTGGCTCTGGCGATCACCTCGTTTCTTCTGGGGACGGCCGTGGGCCTCATCGGGTTGCGCGGTGTGCGCGCCTTGCGGCGAACGTCATAGCTCGTACCGCTGTTTCCGGCCGATCACTTGGCCGATTTCCCGGACGTACGCCCGTTCGGCTGTCTACGGTGATGCGCATCACTGGGCGGCAGGGGGAGGCGCGGGGCGATGCGGGGTGTCCGGATGCGATCGGCCGGGGTGTGGCTGGCACTGCTGGCGGCAAGCGCCGGCGGCTGCGGGCTGCTCCCGGGGGACGACGGGGACGACCGTCCCCTGCGCGTCGGCACCACCGACACCGTCAGCGCCCTCGACCCGGCCGGCGCCTACGACGCGGGCTCCTGGGCGCTGTACGGCAACGTCTTCCAGTCGCTGCTCACCTTCGCGCCCGGCTCCAACGCGCCCGTGCCCGACGCCGCCCGCAGCTGCGGCTTCCAGGGCGAGGACTTACGCACGTACGCGTGCACCCTGCGCCCCGACCTGAAGTTCGCCAACGGCGACCCGCTCACGGTCAAGGACGTGAAGTTCTCCTTCGACCGCATCGTGCGCATCAACTCGCCGCAGGGGCCCGGCCCGCTCATCGACACCCTGCGGTCCGTGGAGACCGGCGGGGACCGGGTCGTCTTCCGGCTGAAGGTGCCCGACGCCACCTTCCCCTTCAAGATCGCCACGGGGGCGGCGTCCATCGTCGACAGCAGCCGCTACCCCGCCGACCGGCTGCGCACCGGCAACGGCGTCGACGGCTCCGGCCCGTACGCGCTCGGCTCCTACCGGTCCGGCGAGAGCGCCGACCTCGAACCCAACGCGCACTACCGCGGCGCCGTGAAGGAAACCGGCCACCCCGTCACCGTCCGCTACTTCCGCGATCCCGCGGCGCTGAGCCGGGCCTGGCACGACAAGGACCTCGACGTCGTCACCCGGCAGATGCCGCCCGGTGAGCTCGCCGGCCTCACGCCCTCGGACTCCGGCATCCGCATGAGCGCCAACGCCGCCGCCAACACCCGCTTCCTCGTCTTCAACCTCCGCCCCGGCGCACCGGCCGGACCGGTGGCCGTACGGCGGGCGGTGGCCGCCGTCGTCGACCGCCAGGCACTCGCCCGCGACGTCCACCAGCGCACGGTCGAACCCCTGTACTCCCTCATCCCCCAGGGCCTGACCGGCCACGCCACCTCCTTCTTCGACACCTACCCCGCCCCCGACGCCGAACGGGCGCGCGGCATCCTGCAGGAGGCGGGCATCACCACCCCCGTGCACTTCACCCTCGCCTACTCCCGGGGCGGGGCCACCGACCAGGAGGCCGCCCTCCTCAAGCGCCAGCTGGAGGCCACCGGCCTGTTCCGGGTGGAGACCCGCAAGGCGGAGTGGAAGGAGTTCCAGGAGGGCTACGCGCGCGGCGCCTACGACGCGTACTGCGTCAGCTGGGTGGCCGACTTCCCCGACCCCGACACCTTCACCACGCCCCTGGTCGGCACCGACAACGCCCTCCACTCCGGCTACTCCGACCCCCGCGTCGACCGGCTCATCCGCCGCACCCAGCAGAACGACCAGCGCAGCCGCCTGGCGACCGACTTCCGCGCCATCCAGAAGATCGTGGCCGAGGACGTGCCCCTGGTGCCGCTGTGGCAGAAGAAGGACTACGTCCTGAGCACGTCCTCGGTCTCCGGCACCCAGTACGTCTCCGACGGCACGGGCACCTGGCGCCTGTGGCGGCTGGCCCGCATCTGAGTTCCCCGCGCCCCTACGGGGCACCGGCCACGTCGGCCACGCTCTAAAGCCCGTGGCGGGTCAGGAAGTCGGTGACCAGCTTCTGCCACTCCTGCGGAGCCTCCGCCGCCGGGACGTGACCGGTGGGCACCTCCGCGTACTCCGCGCCCGGGATGCGGGAGGCCAGGAAGCGCGAGTTGGCGGGGGAGACCAGCGTGTCGTACGCGGTGGCGACGACCAGGGTCGGCACGGTCAGCCGCGCGAGATCCGCCGTGGTATCGGTCGCCAGGACCACCGCCGCCTGCTCGGCGGTCCCCGCCGGAACGCCCTGGGCGATGGCCTCGTAGAACCCCGGCAGCTCCGCCTCCGGCACCGCGTTGAAGAACTCCTCGCTGCAGCCGCTCAGCGCCACGAACCGCGCGAAGGACTCCAGGTCACCCGCGGCCAGCAGGGTCCGCCACAGGTCCAGGGAGGCGCGCACCCGGTTGTCGGGGCGGGCCAGGCCCGCCGTCAGGACCAGGCCCTTCACGCGCTCCGGATAGCGGGCGGCGATGCGTACGGACACCAGGGTGCCCATCGAGTAGCCCAGCAGCGTGAAGGTCTCCAGGCCCGCCTCGTCCGCCGTGGCCACCAGCGCGCCGGCGAGGCCGTCGGCGCTCAGCGGGACGGACGCGCGCGGCGTCGCGCCCGAGCCGGGGTAGTCGGGGGCCACCACCGTGTGGTGCTCGGCCAGGGCCGGGATCAGCGGTGCGTAGTTGCCCTCGATGCTGCCGCCCGCGCCGTGCGCGAGGAGGATGCCGGGGCCGGAGCCGTGGACGGTCGTGTGCAGACGCGGGTAGCCCGCGGGAATGTTCGTCATGCCTCGTAGGCTCCCCTTTGACATCAGTGTGAAGGTCAAGTCGTCAGGGGGATCTCATGCGGATAGGGGAACTGTCGCGCCGGACCGGGGTCAGCACGCGCCTGCTGCGCTACTACGAGGAGCAGGGGCTCCTGCAGCCCGAGCGCGACACCAACGGCTACCGCCGCTACCACCCGGACGCCGCCGAGCGCGTCGCGCACATCCGGGAACTGCTCGCCGCCGGGCTGACCACCGATGTCATCCGCGACCTGATGCCCTGTGCCACGAGCGGCGGCCTGGTGGGCTGCGCACGCTCCACCCGCCTGCTCGACGACCAGCTCGCCCGCGTCGAGGACCAGATGGACGAACTGCGCCGCAAGCGCGAGGCGTTGCTGGAGGTGACCGGGGCCATGGAGGCGCGCCGCCTGGAGGACGAGGCCCTGGTCGGGGAGGCCCTGAAGTCGGCCTGAGCAGGGCCGCGCCCGCCCCGGCGGCCCGCATGAACGTGCAAGGGCCCGCCGCCACCCGAAAGGGGTGACGGCGGGCCCTCGGCGGAAGGTCCTCGGCGAAAGGATCAGAAGCGGCGCGTGATCAGCGCCCGCTTCACCTCCTGGATCGCCTTGGTGACCTCGATGCCACGCGGGCAGGCGTCCGTGCAGTTGAAGGTCGTGCGGCAACGCCACACGCCGTCCTTGTCGTTGAGGATCTCCAGGCGCTGCTCGCCGGCCTCGTCACGCGAGTCGAAGATGAAGCGGTGCGCGTTGACGATCGCCGCCGGGCCGAAGTACTGGCCGTCGTTCCAGAACACCGGGCACGAGGAGGTGCACGCGGCGCACAGGATGCACTTGGTGGTGTCGTCGAAGCGCTCGCGGTCCTCGGCGGACTGCAGGCGCTCGCGCGTCGGCTCGTTGCCCTTGGTGATCAGGAAGGGCATGACATCGCGGTAGGCCTGGAAGAAGGGCTCCATGTCGACCACGAGGTCCTTCAGGACCGTCAGGCCCTTGATGGGCTCGACCGTGATCGGCTTGGCCGGGTTGATGTCCTTGATCAGCGTCTTGCACGCCAGGCGGTTCTTGCCGTTGATCCGCATGGCGTCGGAGCCGCAGATGCCGTGCGCGCAGGAACGGCGGAAGGTGAGCGAGCCGTCGAGATCCCACTTGATCTTGTGGAGACCGTCGAGCACGCGCTCCTTGGGGTCGATCTCCACCTGGAAGTCCTGCCAGGTGGCCTCGTCGGAGACCTCCGGGTTGAACCGGCGGATCCGGAAGGTGACCGTGATGTAGGGCGAGACCTGGGCCTCGGCGCCGGCCTCGGCCTTGTCGAGAGTCGCGGTGCTCATCAGTACTTACGCTCCATCGGCTGGTAGCGGGTCTGCACGACCGGCTTGTAGTCGAGGCGGATCGACTCCTTGCCGCTCGCGTCCACCTCGCGGTACGCCATGGTGTGGCGCATGAAGTTGACGTCGTCGCGGTTGGGGTAGTCCTCGCGGTAGTGACCGCCGCGGGACTCCTTGCGCGCGAGCGCGGACACGGCCATGACCTCGGCCAGGTCGAGCAGGTTGCCCAGCTCGATGGCCTCCAGCAGGTCGGTGTTGAAGCGCTTGCCCTTGTCCTGGATGGCGACGTTCTTGTAGCGCTCGCGCAGCTCGGCGATCTTCTCGACGGCCGTCTTGATCGTCTGCTCGGTGCGGAAGACCATGACGTTGGCGTCCATGGTCTCCTGCAGCTCCTTGCGCAGCTCCGCGACCCGCTCGGTGCCCGTGGAGTTGCGCAGGCGCTCGACCTGCTCGACGACGAAGGAGGCCGGCTCCTCCGGCAGCTCGACGAAGTCGGCCTTCTGGCTGTAGTCCGCGGCGGCGATGCCGGCGCGGCGGCCGAAGACGTTGATGTCGAGCAGCGAGTTGGTGCCCAGGCGGTTGGCGCCGTGCACGGACACGCAGGCGACCTCGCCGGCGGCGTACAGGCCGGGGACGACGGTGTCGTTGTCGGAGAGCACCTCGCCCTCGACGTTGGTCGGGATGCCGCCCATGGCGTAGTGCGCGGTGGGCTGGATCGGGATCGGGTCCGTGTAGGGCTCGATGCCGAGGTAGGTGCGCGCGAACTCGGTGATGTCCGGCAGCTTGGCGTCCAGCTGCTCCGGCGGCAGGTGGGTGAGGTCCAGGTAGACGTGGTCGCCCTCGGGACCGCAGCCGCGGCCCTCGCGGATCTCGGTGTAGATCGAGCGGGAGACGACGTCACGGGACGCGAGGTCCTTCATGACCGGCGCGTACTTCTCCATGAAGCGCTCGCCGTCCTTGTTGCGGAGGATGCCGCCCTCACCACGGGCGCCCTCCGTCAGCAGGATGCCCATGCGCCAGATGCCCGTCGGGTGGAACTGGAAGAACTCCATGTCCTCCAGCGGCAGACCGCGGCGCCACACGGCGGCCTGGCCGTCACCCGTGAGGGTGTGCGCGTTGGAGGTCACCTTGAAGAACTTGCCGCAACCGCCGGAGGCGTAGATCACGGCCTTCGCCTGGAAGACGTGGATCTCGCCGGTGGCCAGCTCGTAGGCGACGACACCGGCCGACTTCTTGACGCCGTCGACCTCGGTGATCAGCTGGTCCAGGACGTAGAACTCGTTGAAGAACTCCACGCCCTCCTTGACGCAGTTCTGGTACAGCGTCTGGAGGATCATGTGGCCGGTGCGGTCGGCCGCGTAGCAGGACCGGCGGACCGGGGCCTCGCCGTGGTTGCGGCTGTGACCGCCGAAGCGGCGCTGGTCGATGGTGCCGTCCGGGGTGCGGTTGAACGGCAGGCCCATCTTCTCCAGGTCGAGGACCGCGTCGATGGCCTCCTTCGCCAGGATCTCGGCGGCGTCCTGGTCGACCAGGTAGTCACCACCCTTGACCGTGTCGAAGGTGTGCCACTCCCAGTTGTCCTCCTCGACGTTCGCGAGGGCGGCGGCCATGCCGCCCTGGGCGGCGCCGGTGTGGGAGCGGGTCGGGTAGAGCTTGGTGAGCACCGCCGTGCGGCTGCGCTTGGTGGCTTCGATGGCCGCGCGCATGCCGGCGCCGCCGGCGCCGACGATGACGGTGTCGTACTTGTGGATCTTCATGGTCGCGTCAGCCCCGGGCTCTAGCGGATGTTCGGGTCGAAGGTGAAGATCACCAGCGTGCCCAGCAGGACGGTGAACACCGTGGCGGTGTACAGCAGCATCTTCAGCCAGAAGCGGGTCGCATCCCGCTCCGCGTAGTCGTTGATGACCGTGCGCAGGCCGTTCGCACCGTGCAGCATCGCGAGCCACAGCATGATCAGGTCCCAGGCCTGCCAGAACGGCGAGGCCCAGCGACCGGCCACGAAGGCGAAGCCGACCTTGGTCACGCCGCCGTCCAGCACGAGCTGGATCAGCAGGTGGCCGAGGACCAGGACGACCAGGAGGATGCCGGACAGGCGCATGAAGAGCCAGCCGTACATCTCGAAGTTGGTGCGCGTCGCCTTGGGCGTCTTCTTGGTGCGCTTGCGGGGCGCCTCGATGACCGGCGCCGGGTTGTCGGCGGAGTAGGCCGACACCTCGCTCACGGCCGCGGCGGGGGTGGTTTCAGCGGACATTCGCGTCTCAGCTCCCGAACAGCGTGCGCAGCGTGTGCTGGAGCACGGGGTAGAAGGCGCCTGCCATCAGCACGACCCAGACACCGACAACGGTCCACAGCATCTGCTTCTGGTACCGCGGTCCCTTGGACCAGAAGTCCACCGCGATGACGCGGAGGCCGTTCAGTGCGTGGAAGAGGATGGCGGCCACCAGGCCGTACTCCATCACGTTGACGATGGGCGTCTTGTACGTGGCGACGACGTCGTCGTAGGCCTCGGGGGAGACGCGAACGAGAGCGGTGTCAAGGACGTGCACGAACAGGAAGAAGAAAATGAGGACGCCGGTGACTCGATGAGCCACCCAGGACCACATGCCTTCCCGGCCGCGGTACAGCGTTCCAGCCGGCACGGAAAACCCTCCGGGAGCGGGATTGGGGCCTGCCGGCTTCTCTGTCGGTCGGGCCCGGCCGGGTACGGTCCACCGGCCCTGGCCATCGTAGCGACGCCTTGTCGGTTCGGTCCCCCGGGGTGGCGGAGGTGTGATCAAACAGGCACGTACGGCCTAGGACGCCGGGGAACCGGGGAGTGGGCCCCGGGGTGGCTTGTCCGGTGCATCCCGGCGTGTCCGGAGGGGAACGGCGGACAGATGGGAAGAAAAGCCATATCTTCCTCTTGAAGGCACCAATGGGGAGGTTCACTCCATGGGCTCCACTGGTTCCACGGAACGCCCCGTCAGGATCACGCGGGCGTCCGCCGTCCGGGGGACGGTGGCCACCCTCGGCCTGCTCGCCACGATGACCCTGATGGGCTGCCCCGGCAAGGGGGCCGTCCACCCCTCCGGCACCGACGACGCCCGCTCGCCCCAGGGCGGCAGCGCCTCCGCCCCGGCCTCCACCGCCTCCACCGGCGGCGCGGCCGCCGCGGAACCCGCCCCCGTCCCGGCCGCGGTGCCCGCCACCGTGCCGGCCGTACGCCAGTACGACCGGCGCGACGGGCCCGGCTGGCGGCCCGTCCGCGGCGCCCGCGTCGTCGCCGACCCCGACGGCCCCGCCGCCGACGAGGCCCGCCTCCTCGCCGGCGACCTCGGCCTCGCCTTCGACCGGGGCCCCGCCCGGGCCGGCGACGTCGAGCTCGTGCCCAGGGTCGGACAGGCCGGCGGCCCCGAGGCGTACGAGCTCACCACCGAAGGCCGCAAGGTCACCATCACCGCCGCCGGCGACGCCGGCCTCTTCTACGGCACCCGCACCGTCGTCCAGGCCGTGCGCACCGGCGGCGGACTCCCCGAAGGCGTCGTCAAGGACGCCCCCGACCGCCCCCAGCGCGGCCTGAACCTCGACATCGCCCGCAAGCACTTCCCCGCCGACTGGATCGAGGCCCGTCTGCGCGAAATGGCCGACCTCAAGCTCAACCAGCTCGGCCTGCACTTCTCCGACGACCAGGGCTTCCGCATCGAAAGCTCCAGCCACCCCGAGATCGTCTCCCAGCAGCACCTCACCAAGGCCGAAGTACGGCGCATCGTCACGCTCGCCCAGTCACTGCACATCACGGTCGTCCCCGAGATCGACTCGCCCGGACACCTCGGGGCGGTCATCGCCGCCCACCCCGGGCTGCAGCTGCGGGACGCCACGGGGGCGGTCGCACGCGGAGCCGTCGACATCTCCAACCCCGAATCCGCGCGGATCGTCGACGACCTCCTGCGGGAGTACGCGCCGCTCTTCCCCGGACGGTGGTTCCACCTCGGCGCCGACGAATACCGGGCCCTCATGGCCCGTGACCCCCAGACCTCCTACCCCGGCCTGGCCGACGCCGCCCGCCGCAAGTACGGGTCCCGGGCCAAGGTGCAGGACCTCGCCACCGGATGGCTCAACGACCGGGCCGCCGTCGTGCGCTCCCTGGGTCGGACGCCCAAGGCATGGAACGACGGCTTTTTCCCCGACGGAGTCGTCGTGCCCGACAAATCCATCGAAGTCGAGTACTGGACGGGCAAGGAGAACGGGGCACGGAACCCGCAGGACTACCTGAACGAGGGACGGACGCTGGTCAATCTGAACGACGAGTTCCTCTATTACGTGCTCGGCGAACCCAACGACTTCCGCTACCCCACCGGGGAACGGATCTACGGAGGGTGGGGGCCGGCGGTCCTGCGCGGCACGGCGGCCGCGTCGGCGGCGGGACCGGACCGGGTCCTCGGCGGACGGCTGGCCGTGTGGTGCGATCGCGCGGGGGCGCAGACGCCCGAACAGGTGGCGGCGGGCATCCACGTACCGCTGGCCGCGGTGGCCCAGCGCGTCTGGGACCCGCGGCCGCCGTCCCGCCCCTGGGCGGACTTCCGCTCCCTGGCGGGCCGCGTACGCCGCTAGGCGCCCCAAAGGGGCGCGGGGAACGGCGCGACAAGCCACGACGCGCCCGCAGATGAGTGCCGTGCTTCGGCTGCAGGCCGTCGGTGGCTGATCGCGCAGTTCCCCGCGCCCCTGCGGGGCGCCCCTGACGGGGCGCCGTGACGCGAGTGACGGAAGAGACCCGCGGCGCGCTGTACCTGCCGGAGGCACTCCGCGAGAAGGGACGCAGTCCATGGATTTCTGGGGGCACTTATTAGTCGGCCGTGGCGGGGACCGGGCCCTGGCCGCTCGTCCGGTCCTCGCCACGGGGCGTGACCACCTCGTCCCGGCCGCCGCGTTCGCCGACGGCTGGCAGATGTGGTGCCGCATGGCGCCCGAGCCGCTGCGTCCGGCCGTCGAGGACGCCGTGGCCTCCGTCGACGACCTCGTGCGGGCCCTCGCCGACGACACCGGCGCGCCCGCGCTGGCGGCCGGTGTGCTGGCCGGCGACTGTGCCGTGGTCTTCGGTGCCGTGCCCGCCGGCACGCCGTGGGCGGCCTGTCTGGGCCGGGTGGCCCTGGCGCGGCATCTGGCCGGGACCGGGCTCGGGCCCGACGACATCTTTCCGGCGCCGCGCACGGCCGCCGCGCACTGCGCGGCCTGGGCCGCCGCGGCGGGGCGGGTGACGGATGCCGGTGTGCTGGCGCGGGTGCTGGCCGCCGATCCGGGGCCGGACGTGGTGGGGCTGTTCCGCGAACTCCTCGCCGGCCTCGGCATGGTGGAGGAGGCGCTGCCCGCGTGTGCGGTGGCGGGACGGGGACGGCCGGAGCCGCCACCCCCCACAGGAGAGGCTCCGACCGCCGTCCGCTGCGAACCCTGGTGAGGCCCGCACTTCCTACAGCGCCGGGGGACGAAATTTCATCACAGTGGGGGACAGACAATCTCGGGCGCGTAGTATCACCCGCTCATGGCACTACCCCTGGGAGTCCTCACCGATGTATCCGTGCGGTCACTGCCGCGCCACTGCCGTGAGTCCTGACGGCCGGTGCGCCGCCTGCGGCGCGTACCAGCAGCAGGCGCCCGCCCCCTACCCGTACCCGGGTGTGCCCGGCATGCCCGGCATGCCCGGCATGCCGCGGGTCGGCGGGATCGACCTGCGCCGGGGGCTGCGCATCGCGCTGACCGTACTGCTCTCGGCCATGATGCTGGTGCTGCTGTTCGACATCGCGGCGGCCGGCAAGGAACGCAGCGCGTGCGAGAAGCTGCTGCGGACGGGGTCGCTCGACGAGGCCGGCCGGCAGGCGCTGGAGGACGCCGACGCCTTCGCCACCGGTGTCGGGGTCGTCCACTTCCTGCTGTTCGCGGCCACTGCGGCGGTGTGGGCCGTGTGGTTCCGCCGGATGCGGGTCAACGCCGAGATCTTTGCGCCCGGTACGCACCGCTTCGGCACCGGCTGGGCGGCGGGCGCGTGGTTCACGCCCGTGGTCAACCTGTGGTTCCCCAAGCAGATCGCCAACGACCTCTACCGGGCCAGCTCGCCGGCCGGCCCCCAGGCCGCGCCCAAGGCGCTGCTGAACTGGTGGTGGGTGCTGTGGGTGACGTCCTTCGGCGTCGACGCGGTGAGCACGGTCTTCGACCGGGCCGCCACGGTCAAGCTCCGCGGCCTCGACTACGGCGGCTGGCGCGACGGCGTCGAGCTGATGAAGACCTCCCTCGTCCTGGACGCCTTCTCCTCCCTGCTGCTGCTCGCCGCCGCGCCGCTGGCGATCCTCGTCGTGCGGCAGCTGACGCGGATGCAGGAGCAGCGGGCCCTGGTGCACCCCCCGACCCCTTCCCCCTACGGACCGTACGGCGCCGGTCCGGCGGCCTCCTGAACCGCAGGCACGAACCGTGGTGCAG
The DNA here is from genome assembly GCF_057552455.1 of Streptomyces sp. PKA51. NCBI lineage: Bacteria > Bacillati > Actinomycetota > Actinomycetes > Kitasatosporales > Streptomycetaceae > Streptomyces > Streptomyces sp. PKA51. The sequence continues at coordinate 56,385 of NZ_BAAJPZ010000027.1, read as the reverse complement.
GATGTGACCGTGCAGGGGGACGACGCTGAGCTGACCGCCGCCGTGCGTGCGGCGCAGAGCGGGGACGAGACGGCATTCCGTACGGTCTACCGGAGCGTGCACCCCCGGCTGCTCGGATACGTGCGCACTCTCGTCGGCGACGCCGACGCGGAGGACGTGGCATCGGAGACCTGGCTGCAGATAGCCCGTGACCTGGAGCGCTTCACCGGCGACGCCGACCGCTTCCGCGGCTGGGCCGCCCGCATAGCCCGCAACAGGGCGCTGGACCACATACGGATGCGCGGCCGGCGCCCCCTCATCGGCGGGGACGAGAGCGAACTGGCCGGCCGCGCGGGCGACGCGGACACCGCCGGGGAGGCGCTGGAGGCCCTCGGCACCGGGCGTACCCTCGCCCTCATCGCCCAGCTGCCGCAGGACCAGGCCGAGGCCGTGGTGCTGCGCGTGGTCGTCGGCCTCGACGCCAAGAGCGCCGCCGGGGTGCTGGGCAAGCGGCCGGGGGCGGTGCGCACCGCCGCGCACCGCGGGCTGCGGCGACTGGCCGAGATGGTGACGGCGGGGGCGGGCGCCGGCGGAGCAAATGCTTCCGCGGGTGTGACGCAATTGCGCATGCGGACGCAGAAGGACATGTGATGGCGGACGACCACCGGTACGAGCAGGGCTGGCTGGATGACGACGCCGTGGAGCGACTGCTGCGCGGCGAGCACCTCTCCGGCACCGCCCCCGCCGACGCCCGGGCCACCGCCGACCGGCTGACGACGGCCCTGCGTGCCCTGACGGAACCGGCCGGTGCGCCGGGCACGGCGGCGCGCGCCGCGGATGCCCCGCTGCCCGGCGAGGAGGCGGCCCTGGCCGCCTTCCGCGAGGCCCGTGCCGCCGCCCGCTCCGAAGCCGGCGCCCCCGTGCGGCGCACGCCGTTCGCCGCCGTACGGGCGTTCCTCGACCGGCCCACCAAGGCGCTCGCGCTGGCCCTCGCCGGGTGCGCGGTCGGCGGAGTGGCCGTCGCGGCCGGAGCCGGGGTGCTGCCCGGGCCCTTCGGACGGTCCGACGGCGAGCCGGCGCCCACCGCCAGCGTGGCCGTCGCCGACGGCGGCGGCCCGCGCACCACCGCGCCCGCCACCCCCGGCCCCTCGCACGGCGGCACGCCCGGCCCGCGCCCCGGGCGCAGCCCCGAGGCATCCGGCACCCCGGGCCGCGGCGCGGGCAAGCCCGGCGGGCCGAGCATCGAGCCCGGCCCCGACGGGCCCTCGCCCAGCCGGCGCGAGGACGGCAAGCCCGGCAAGGGCACCGGCGAGGACACCACCGGTGACGTCACCGGCAGCGCCCGCGCCACGGTCGCCCAGCTGTGCCGGGACTTCCTGGCCGACGGCAAGCGCACCGGCGGCGGCAAGGGCGTCGACGAGGACGGCGTGCGTGCCCTGGAACGCAGTGCGGGCGGCGGCGCCGGCGCCGTGCGCGCGTACTGCGAGCGCCTGCTCGCCGGGCTCGACACCGGCACCACGGGCGGCGGTTCCGGCCTGGACGACCTGCTGCGCGGCGGCGCTCCGCGCAACCGCAGCCTCCCCCGTCCGGACGTCTCCCAGCCCGCCCTCGCCCAGGGTGTGACACTTTCGGGCACCACGACGCTGTAGGAAATGAGCCGACTGGTCATCGGCTGCGCAGGAGCCGGAGTTCCCCCCATGCAAAGCCGGCTCCACGCGCCCTGAGGCGCGGGCGGGGCTCTTCCCCCGGTCCTGCCCGCGCCCCCCTCGCACGCCCGGTTTGGTCACCGGTGCGTGGCGGCCCGGACCGGGCCCGCGCGGCCGCTACAGTCCAAGCGGAGGCCCGGGCCCGGGGCCGGCCGAAGCCCCGGAACGCACGGCCCGGACGCTGCCTCCGACGGAGAGCGGGAGGCGTGCACCATGACGACCCGAGCGCGATCGACCGAGTCCGGGCTGCCCGTCCGGTCCGTCTACGGCCCCGAGGCCCTCGCCGGCTGGGACCCCGCCGACCGGCTCGGCGCCCCCGGCGCGTACCCGTACACCCGCGGCATCCACCCGGACATGTACACCGGCCGGCCCTGGACCATGCGCCAGTACGCCGGCTTCGGCACGGCCGCCGAGTCCAACGCCCGCTACCGGCAGCTCATCGCCGCCGGCGGGCACGGGCTGTCCGTCGCCTTCGACCTGCCGACGCAGATGGGCTACGACTCCGACGCCCCGCAGGCGGCGGGCGAGGTCGGCAAGGTGGGCGTCGCCGTCGACTCGATCGAGGACATGCGGGTGCTCTTCGACGGCATCCCGCTGGACGAGGTCTCCACGTCCATGACCATCAACGCCCCGGCGGCCCTGTTGCTGCTGCTCTACCAGCTGGTGGCCGAGGAGCAGGGCGTACCCGGCGAGCGGCTGACCGGCACCGTGCAGAACGACGTGCTCAAGGAGTACATCGCCCGCGGCACCTACATCTTCCCGCCCCAGCCCTCCCTGCGCCTGACCGCCGACATCTTCGCCCACTGCCGCTCCGAGCTGCCGCGCTGGAACACCATCTCCGTCTCCGGCTACCACATGGCCGAGGCCGGCGCCTCGCCCGTGCAGGAGGTCGCCTTCACGCTCGCGAACGCCGTCGCCTACGTCCGTACCGCCCTCGCCGCCGGCATGCACATCGACGACTTCGCGCCCAGGATCTCCTTCTTCTTCGTGGCACGCACCACCCTCCTGGAGGAAGTCGCCAAGTTCCGCGCGGCCCGGCGCATCTGGGCCCGGATCATGCGCGACGAATTCGGCGCCCACGACCCCAAGTCGCAGATGCTGCGCTTCCACACCCAGACCGCGGGCGTGCAGCTGACCGCCCAGCAGCCCGAGGTCAACCTCGCCCGCGTCACCGTCCAGGCACTGGCCGCCGTCCTCGGCGGCACCCAGTCGCTGCACACCAACTCCTACGACGAGGCCATCGCCCTGCCCACGGAGAAAGCCGCCCGGCTCGCGCTGCGCACCCAGCAGGTCCTGGCGTACGAGACGGACGTCCCCGCCACCGTCGACCCCTTCGCGGGCTCCTACGCCGTCGAAACCCTCACCGACGAACTCGAATTCGCCGCACTGGAATTGATGGACGAAGTGGAGGGCCGCGGCGGCGCCGTGGCCGCCATCGAACAGGGCTTCCAGAAGGACGAGATCGAACGCAACGCCTACCGCATCGCGCAGGAGACCGACCGCGGCGAGCGGATCGTCGTCGGCGTCAACCGCTTCCGCCTCGACGAGGAGGAACCGTACGAACCGCTGCGCGTCGACCCCGCCATCGAGGCCCGGCAACGCGAACGGCTCGCCCGGCTGCGCGCCGACCGCGACGCCACGGCTGTCGAACGCACCCTCACCGACCTGCGCACGGCCGCCGCCGGCACGCGGAACGTCCTCCCCCCGATGAAGGAGGCCCTGCGGGCGCGGGCGACGGTGGGGGAGGTGTGCGGGGCCCTGCGCGAGGTGTGGGGCTCCCACACGCCCTCCGGCATGCACTGAGGTGGGAGACACTGGTGGAATGTCCTCCCCGCGCCGCAGCTGTCCCGTCTGTTCCCGAGAGATCGCCGTCGTCGGCGGCCGCTACGCCCGCCACGACCCGCCGGGCCGCCGCGTGGCCACGTACGAGCTGATCTCCTGCCCGGGCTCGCGCCGCTCGGCCCCCCTCCTCGCGACGGAACCCCGCCTGTTCGACCCGGAGGAACCCCCGATGCAGGGGCAGCAGCAGCTGTTCTAGCGGCAGCCGGTACGGGCCCCGTCAGGGGCGCGGGGAACTCCCCGCGCCCCTGACGGGGCGAACGGTCAACTTCGGGGAGCTGTCAGGGAGTCCGCAAGCGGCGTCGGCAGGGGGGAGGCGTGTATCACGCCGAGGCGCTGCGTCGCCCGGGTCAGGGCGACGTACAGGTCACTGCCGCCGAACTCCGCCGGTTCCGCCACGAGCACCGTGTCGAACTCCAGGCCCTTGGCCTGGCGCGGGTCCAGCAGGACCACCGGGCGCGTCAGGTCGGGGGCCGGGCCCCACGAGGCGTCCGGCAGGGCCGCGGCCAGGGCCGGGAGCAGGGGGGCCGGGGCGATCACCGCCAGGCGGCCGGTCCCGTCCGCCTCCCGGGCCACCGCCGCGGCCACCGCGCCGGGGACGTCGGTGGTGTGCAGCGCCCAGGGCCGTACGCCCGTCGAGCGGACCGAGCGCGGCGGAGCGGCGGCGGGGTCGCCGGACGCGCGCAGGACGGCCGCCGCGACCTCCATGATTTCCGCGGGCGTCCGGTAGTTGACGCCCAGGCGCACATGCTCGAAGCGGTCGCCGACGTACGGCGCGAGGGCCGCCTCCCAGGAGCCGACGCCGCCCGGTTCGGCGGTCTGGGCCGGGTCGCCGACGAGCGTCATCGAGCGGGTCGGGCAGCGGCGCATCAGCAGCCGCCAGGCCATCGCCGACAACTCCTGCGCCTCGTCGACGATCACATGGCCGAATGCCCAGGTGCGGTCGGCGGCCGCGCGCTCGGCGGCGCTGCGGTGGTCGGCCTCCTCGTGGCGTTCGGCCAGGCGCTCGGCGTCGACCAGGTCGTGCGCGGCCAGCACCTCGGAGTCCTCGTCCTCGCGGTCCTCGAACTCCTGGGTGCGCGAGCCGTACGACAGGTCGAGCACGCCCTGGGCGTAGGCGATGCGTTCCTGCCGCTCGGCCTCGGCGGCGGCGCGGGCGGCGGAGTCGTCCTCGCCGAGGAGTTCGGCGGCCTCGTCCAGCAGCGGCACGTCGGCGGGCGTCCAGGAACCGTCCCAGCCGGCCGCGGGCCGGCGGACGGCCTCCGCGTCGGCCTCGGGCAGGTGGCAGGGCTCGTCGAGGAAGTCCGCGACGAGCTGCTGCGGGACGAGGGAGGGCCACAGCTCCTCGATCGCGGCGTGCACCTCGCTGCTGCCCGCGACGGCCTTGCCGAGCTGGGCGACGTCGTCGGGGCCGAGGAAGTTGGGCCCGCCGTAGGGGTCGGCGCCGATCCGGTCGGCGAGCTGGGCGGTGAGTGCGTCGATGACGTGGAAGGCGAAGTAGGGGCGGGCGAGGTTGTGCGGCAGCTTCGTGGCGCGGGCCGCCTGCCGGGCCGCGCGGGCGATGTCCGCGGTCAGCAGCAGCTCGCCGTCCTCGTGCGCGATGCGCAGCTCCGGGTCGGGCAGGACCTGCCGGTCGCGCACGTACGCGGCGAGGGCGTCCGCCATCGCGGCCCGGCCCTTGACCTCGGCGGCGCGGGGCGTGTCCGCCGCCGTCGCCCGCACCCCGGGGAACAGCTCGCCGGGCGTGGCCAGCAGGACGCCGGTCTCGCCGAGCGAGGGCAGCACCTCGCCGATGTAGCCGAGGAAGGCCGGGTTGGGGCCGACGATCAGCACGGCCCGCCGGGCGAGCTGCTCGCGGTGGGCGTAGAGCAGGTACGCCGCCCGGTGCAGGGCGACGACGGTCTTGCCGGTGCCGGGGCCGCCCTCCACGACGAGCACGCCGCGGTGCGGGGCGCGGATGATGCGGTCCTGCTCGGCCTGGATGGTCTGCACGATGTCGTGCATCCGCCCGGTGCGCGCCGCGTCCAGCGCGGCGAGCAGCACCGCGTCGGCGTCGCTGCCCTCGTGCCCGGTGCGCTCGGTGTCGGTCAGGTCCAGGATCTCGTCGTGCAGGGCGGTGACCCGCCGGCCCTGCATGCCGATGTGCCGGCGGCGCCGCAGCCCCATGGGCGTGTGCCCGGTGGCCAGGTAGAACGGCCGGGCGATCTCGGCGCGCCAGTCGACGACCAGCGGCGTGCGGTCGGGGTCGTCGCGCCGGATGCCGATCCGGCCGATGTGGTGGTCGCGCCCGTCGCGGAAGGCCAGGCGGCCGAAGCACAGCCCGTGCTCCCCGGCGTCGAAGGCCGCCAGCAGCCCCGTCTGCTCGGCCACCAGCACGTCGCGCTCCAGCCGCGCCTGGAAGGTGTTCCCGGCGGGCACGAGCGCTGCGCGCAGCGCGGCTTCCGACCGGGTGCGCAGTTCGGTGAGGCGTTCGTGCAGCAGGTCGATGAATTCCTGCTCACGACGCATTTCCGCGTTCACCGCGGTTTCGGCGATTGACAATTCGGCTCCCGCACGGATATGATGGCCTCATCAAGCTTCCCCATGCGTTGAGTTGGGCCTCAGGCATGGAAACAACCAATATACCCCGGCCGGATTTCGGTCGGGGATTTTTGTTGTTCGCGGAGCCCGGCGGCCGCGGCAAACGCCCGTACGGTTAACACCAGTTCGGCCACGGGAAGGGAACCCCCGTGACCGGTTACGGAAGTGAATGGCCCGAGGGCCTCGCCGCCCAGGCCCGGGCCCTCGCCGAGCGCGAGGTCAGTGCGCGCGAGCTCGTCGAGCGGGCCCTGCGCAGGATCGAGGCCACCCAGAGCACGATCAACGCCTTCCGGCTCGTCCGCGCCGAACGGGCGCTCCAGGAGGCCCGCGCGGCCGACGAGCGCCTTGCCGCCGGCGAACGCCTGCCGCTCCTGGGCGTGCCCGTGGCCGTCAAGGACGACATGGACCTCGCCGGCGAACCCACCGCCTTCGGCTGCCCCGGGATCTTCCCGCCGCAGCGCACCGACTGCGAGGCCGTGCGCCGATTACGCGCCGCCGGCGCCGTCGTCGTCGGCAAGACGAACACCCCCGAGCTCGGCCAGTGGCCCGTCACCGACGGCCCCGCCTTCGGGGTGACCCGCAACCCCTGGAACCTCAAGCACACCCCCGGCGGCTCCTCCGGCGGCTCCGCCGCCGCCGTCGCGGCCGGCCTCGTCCCCGCGGCCCTCGGCTCCGACGGGGCCGGCTCCATCCGGATCCCCGCCGCCTGGACGCACCTGGTCGGCATCAAGCCGCAGCGCGGCCGCATCTCCACCTGGCCCCACCGCGAGGCCTTCCGCGGCATCACCTGCGACGGGCCGCTGGCCCGCAGCGTCGCCGACGCCGCCCTGCTGCTGCACGCCGCCGCCGGCTCCCACGAGGGCGACCTGCACCGCCCGCCCGCCGTCGACGTCCTCGCCGCCGCCGGCCACGAGCCCCGCCGCCGGCTGCGCATCGCCCTCTCCCTGCGCCCCGCCTTCGCCGCCGTACGCCACTGGCTGCACCCCGCCGTGCGCGCCGCGACCCTGCGCATCGCCGACCGGCTGGCCCTCCTCGGGCACGAGGTGGTGGAGGAGGAGCTGCGCTACGGGCCCATCGGGCTCGCCTTCGTCCCCCGCTCCATGGCGGGTGTACGCGACTGGACGGCGCGCGTGCCCGACCGCGCGCTGCTCGACGCCCGTACGCGCGCCAACGCGCGCGGCGGGCTGCTCCTCGGCGGCGAGGTGCTGCGCGCGGCCCGCGCGGCGGAGGCGCCGCTGCGGCGCCGGATCGGCGAGCTGTTCTGGCGGTTCGACGCCGTGCTGACCCCGACCACCGCCGTACCGCCGCTGCGCACCGGCGACCTGGCCGGGCTGCGCAACCGTGACACCAACTCCCGCATGATCGCCGCCTGCCCGTACGCCTGGCCGTGGAACGTCCTCGGCTGGCCGGCGGTCAGCGTGCCGTCGGGCCTGACGGAGGAGGGGCTGCCGACGGGCGTCCAGCTGCTCGGCCCCTCCAACAGCGAACCGCTGCTGATCTCCCTGGCCGCCCAGCTGGAGGCCGACCAGCGCTGGTACGACAGCTGGCCGCCGGGCCACCCGCGCTAGGGCAGTTCCCCGCGCCCCTACGGGGCGAGGACGTCGAGCTCCGCCATCGCGCCCGTGACGATCTCCCGCGTCAGGGCCTCCGCCCGCCCCGCGTCGTGCTCGCGCACCGCTTCGGCCACGCGCACGTGCAGGGTGACCGCGGCCGGGTCGGGGTCGGTGAACATCACGTGATGGCGGGTGCGGCCCGTGAGCACCTCGGCCACCACGTCCCCGAGCTGCGCGAACATCTCGTTCCCCGAGGACTGCAGGATCACCCGGTGGAAGGCGACGTCGTGGACGAGATACCCCTCCAGCTGCTGGCCGCGCGAGGTGGCGACCATGCCGAGGGCGTGCTCGGTCAGCTCCGCGCACTGCTCCGCGGTCGCATGCCGCGCCGCCAGCCCGGCGGCGACCGGCTCGATCGCCGAGCGCAGCACGGTCAGCGAGCGCAGCTGGCGCGGGCGGTCGGGTCCGGCCAGCCGCCAGCGGATGACCTGGGGGTCGTAGACGTTCCACTCCTCGGTCGGCCGGACGGTCACCCCGACCCGGCGCCGGGAGGCGACCAGGCGCATGGCCTCCAGGACGCGTATGACCTCGCGGACGACGGTGCGCGAGACCTCGAACCGCTGCTCCAGCTCGTCGGTGCGCAGCACGCTGCCGGGCGGGTACTCCCCGGCCGTGATCGCGGGCCCCAGGGAGTCCAGCACCCGGGCGTGCAGTCCGTTGTCCATGCGCCCAGCGTACGGGCCACCACTCAGCGCAATAAGTATGACGTTTACATCACAGTGGCTTGAATAAGTCGTACTCATCCGTTTGGGTGGCCGGGTGAAGAGCATTGTCGTGATGGGCGTCTCCGGCACCGGCAAGAGCACGGTCGGCGCCCTGGTGGCCCGGGCCCTGGACATGCCGTACGCCGACGGCGACGACCTCCACCCCGCCGCCAACATCGCCAAGATGACCGCCGGCATCCCCCTCGACGACGCCGACCGCGCCCCCTGGCTCGACACCGTCGGCGCCTGGCTGCACGAACAGGCCGCCCACGGCCGCGGCGGCGTCGTCAGCTGCTCCGCCCTCAAACGCGCCTACCGCGACCGGCTGCGCGCCGCCGCCCCCGGCACCGTCTTCCTCCACCTCACCGGCGACCGCGACCTCGTCGCCGCCCGGATGGCCGCCCGCACCGGCCACTTCATGAAACCCGGCCTGCTCGACTCGCAGTTGGCCACGCTCGAACCCCTCGCGGCCGACGAGGCCGGCGTCACCGTCGACGTCGCGCCCGGCCCCCTGACCGTGGCCGAACGGGCCGTCGCCGCCCTGACCAGACTCCCCTGACCCCCGAACACCCCCGAGGAAGCCCCGTGAGCCCTCTCAGCGTCGAGATGCTGGCCGCGGCCCCCGCCGCACCGATCACCACCGCGGGCCATGCCCGGCTCGGCATCGCCGTGCTCGTCGGCATCGCCGTCATCGTCGTCCTCATCGGCCGGTTCAAACTGCACGCCTTCCTGGCCCTGACCGTCGGCACGCTCGTCCTGGGCGTCGCGGCCGGCGCACCGCTGGAGAAGACCGTCACCTCCTTCACCACCGGACTCGGCTCGACCGTCGCGGGCGTCGGCGTGCTCATCGCCCTCGGATCGATCCTCGGCCGGCTGCTCGCCGACTCCGGCGGCGCCGACCGCATCGTCGACACCATCCTCGCCAGGGCCGGCACGCGCACCATGCCCTGGGCCATGGTGCTCATCGCCGGCGTCATCGGACTGCCCCTCTTCTTCGAGGTCGGCATCGTGCTGCTGGTACCGGTCGTCCTGCTCGTCGCCCGGCGCGGCGGCCACTCCCTGATGCGCATCGGCATCCCCGCCCTGGCCGGCCTGTCCGTCATGCACGGCCTCGTCCCGCCCCACCCCGGACCGCTCGCCGCCGTCGACGCCATCGGCGCCGACCTCGGCGTCACCCTCGCCCTCGGCGTCCTGGTCGCCGTGCCGACGGCGGTGATCGCCGGGCCGCTGTTCGCGCGGTACGCGGCGCGGTGGGTGGACGTCGCGCCGCCGCAGGCGCTGATACCGGACGCCCCGGAGCAGGCGCCGGACCGCCCCCGCCCCGGCTTCGCCGCCTCCGTCGCGACCGTGCTGCTGCCGGTGGCCCTCATGCTGGCCAAGGCCGTCACGGACGTCGTCGTCGACGACCCCCACCACCCCGTACAGCGCGCGGCCGACGTCATCGGCTCACCCCTGATCGCACTGCTGCTGGCCGTCCTGGTGGGCATGGCCACGCTCGGCCGCGCCACGGACTCCGTCCCCGCCTCCGTCGAGAAGGCGTTCGCCCCCATCGCCGGCATCCTCCTCATCGTCGGTGCCGGTGGCGGCTTCAAGCAGACCCTCGTGGACGCGGGCGTCGGCCGGATGATCCTGGAGATCTCCAAGGACTGGTCCCTCTCCCCGCTGCTCCTGGCCTGGCTCATCGCCGTCGCCATCCGCCTGGCGACCGGCTCCGCGACGGTCGCCACGATCTCGGCCGCCGGCCTCGTCGCCCCCCTCGCGGCGGACATGAGCACGACGCACACGGCCCTGCTGGTGCTGGCGGTGGGGGCGGGCTCGCTGTTCTTCTCGCACGTGAACGATGCGGGGTTCTGGATGGTGAAGGAGTACTTCGGGATGACGGTGGGGGAGACGGTGCGGACGTGGTCCCTGATGGAGACGGTGGTCTCGGTGACGGGGCTGGTGAGCGTGCTCGGCTTGTCGACGGTGCTGTAGCGCCTGCGGCGACCCCGGTCCTCAAACGCCGGACGGGCTGAAATCAGCCCGTCCGGCGTTTGAGGACACCGGGCGAAGCCCGGTCCGGGGGTCCGGGGGGCTTGCCCCCGGGAAACGGTGAAAGGGCGGGACAGGGGCTCGGCCGCCCGCAGGGCTACCCGCCCACCACCCGCAGGTACTTGCCCACACCCGCCGCGTCGTCCGCCGCCAACCCCACGTACCCGTCCGGCCGGATCACGAACACCCCCGGCCCGTAGGTCTCCTTCACGAACCCTTCCGCCGGCACCCGGCACACCCGCACCCACTCCGGCACCGGGACCGTGAGCGCCTCGTCCCCCACCACCAGCACCGTGAAGTGCGGCCCCCGGAACGCATCGAAGAGCACCCCGTCCGCGTCCGGCGCCCGGTCGCCCGCCGTGAGGGCGTCGGCCCCGAGGCCCGGCCCCCGCCGGGTCTCGCGGCTGAGCGCCGCGCCCCGGTACCCCAGTGTCAGCTGGTGCGTCTCGGGGCCGCGGACGGAGAAGCCCCCGTCGGCCCGGTCGGCGCGGAAGACGCGCTGGGAGAGGCCGAGGACGCCGCCGGCGATGCCGCGCCGTTCCTCGTCGTAGGTGTCGAGCAGCGTGTCGTCGGCTCCGCGCCGCAGGACGGCTTCGAGCTTCCAGCCCAGGTTGTACGCGTCCTGGACGCTGGTGTTGAGGCCCTGGCCGCCGGACGGCGGGTGGACGTGGGCCGCGTCGCCGGCCAGCAGTACATGGCCCACGCGGAAGCGTTCGGCCATGGCCACGCGCGGCCGGTAGACCGAGGCCCAGTGGACCTCGCGGACCGCGAGCCGGTGTCCGGTGCGTTTGGTCAGCAGTCGTCCCAGCGCCTCGGGCGTGGCGTCGTGTTCGACGGACAGGTCGCGGTCGGGGTCCTCGAAGATGATGATGGTCTGCTTCGAGGCGGCGCCGGGCAGCTGGTTGATGCCGACCAGTCCGCCCTCGGCCCGCGGCCACATGTGCCAGTGGTCGGTGTCGAGGGCGCCGGCGTCGGGTCCGTCGAGGACGAGGTCGGCGATGACGGCGCCGCCGCTGGCGACGTCGTTGCCGTGGAAGGGCACGCCGAGGGCCTTGCGGACGGTGCTGCGTCCGCCGTCGGTGGCGACGAGGTAGCGGGCTCGTACGGTGGCGCCGGTGCCGAGGGTGGCGGTGACGCCGTCGGCGTCCTGGTGGAAGCCGGTGAGTTCGGTGTCGAACTCGACGCGTCCGCCGAGTTCTTCGAGGCGTGCCCGCAGGATGGCGACGGTGCGCCATTGGGGCAGCAGCCGCGCGGTGCGGTAGGGGATGCCGGGGGAGTCGGCGGCGGGTTCGGCCAGGGGCCGGGCTTCGCCGCGCCGGGGGCCGTCCCACATCTGCAGGGGCTTGATGGGGCCGCTGTCGGCGAGGACGGCTTCCACCACGCCGAGGTCGTCGAACATTTCGAGGGTGCGCGGCTGGATGCCGCTGCCCCGGGAGCCGGGGAAGGTGGCTCCGGAGCGTTCGACGAGGCGGTGGGGTATGCCGCGGCGGGCGAGGTCGATGGCGAGGACGAGGCCGGTGGGGCCGGCTCCGGCGATCAGGACCTCGGTGTGCTCGGCGTCCATGGGGCGCCCCTCCCTTTCGCTTAACGTTGTTAAGTTCATGGCGCTGTCAGCCTGAACTGAACGGCGTTAAGGTGTCAAGCGTGGCTTCTCGCATCGACCGGTCCCTCGTGGCCGACACCGCGCTCCGGCTGCTGAACGACGTGGGCCTGGAGGGCCTGACCCTGCGCCGGATCGCCCAGGAACTCGACTGCCGCGCCCCGGCCCTGTACTGGCACTTCAAGAACAAGCAGGAACTGCTCGACGAGATGGCGACGGTGATCTTCCGTCGCATGGCGGACGACCTGACCGCCCTCGACCGGGGCGACTGGCGGGAGTTCCTGGCCGACTGCGCGCGGGTGCAGCGCCGCGCCCTGCTCGAGTACCGCGACGGCGCCAAGGTCTTCGGCGGCACCCGCTTCACGGACGACAGCTATGCGGGACCGCTGGAGAGGGCGATGCAGGTGCTGGTGGCCGCGGGCTTCACGCCGCGCACGGCCGCCCGCGCCTGGTTCACCGTCAACACGTACACCATGGGTCACGTCATGGAGGAGCAGTCGGTCTACCCCGTGCCCGGCGGGGAGCGCGACCCCGTCTACGACCTGAGCGAGCGCGCCCGCCGCATCGAGGGGCATCCGCTGGCCACCGAGGCGGGCTGGGAGGTGTTCGGCGACCTGGAGGCGGGCTTCGAGACCGGCCTGCGGGCCGTCGTCGCCGGCATCGAGGCGACCCTGCTACCCGCTCAGTGACCTGCGCAGCAGGGGGGTGAACCGCCGCTCCACGAACCGGTGCAGCGCCCACGCCGTCACCAGCATCACCAGCAGCGTCAGCGCGAACGTCGCGTACGACGGGATCCCCAGCCCCCGGTGCAGGGCGCCGATCACCACCCACCCCAGGTGCTCGTGCACCAGGTAGAACGGGTACGTCAGCGCGCCCGCGAACGGCAGCCACCGCCAGCGGGCCCGGCCGGTGCGGCCCGTGGCCACCGCCGCGACGGCCGCGTACCCGAGGGCGAGGACGGCGATGATGCCGTACGCCGAGCGGTACGAGAAGTGGCCCGGGCCCGGCGGGTGCCACAGCCCCGCCACCGCATAGTGCTGGCCCAGCAGGAAGCTCACGCCCACGATGCCCCAGGCGGTCGCGTCGTTGCCGAAGCGGTGCACCAGGTACAGGCCGATGCCGCCGACGAAGAACATCGCGTGCTCCGGCATGAACACCACCCGCAGGAACTCCACGTGCGACGCCGTGGTGACGACCGTCATCAGGGTCCACACCGCGCAGAACAGCACCACGCGCCGGCGCGAGGCCCCGGGCAGCACGACGAACAGCGCGAAGAGGGCGTAGAAGCGCACCTCCGCCCACAGCGTCCAGCACACCCCGAGCACCCGCTCGGCGCCCGCGGGCTGCTGGAGCATGGTGAGGTTGACGAGCGCGTCGCTGGGGGAGACCGTTTTGTACGCCACCCACGGCAGCGCGAAGACCAGCGTGACCAGCACGACGGCCGCCCAGTAGGCGGGGAAGAGACGGGCGGCGCGCGAGGCGAAGAACGCGCGCAGCGGGCGGCCCCAGCCGCTCATGCAGATCACGAAGCCGCTGATGACGAAGAAGATCTGCACGCCCAGGCAGCCGTAGGCGAACACCGTCGAGAGTCGCGGGAACTCGTGGCGCGGCGAGGCGCCCCAGGCGCGCGAGACGTCCCCGTCCCGGCCGCCGTAGTGGTACAGCGCCACCATCAGTGCGGCCACCAGCCGCAGCCCGTCCAGGGCGTACAGCCGCCCGGCGGGCCGGGCGGGTTCCGGCTGCGGTTGCGCGGCCTGCGCGGGGACGTCGAGAAGCGTCATGCCGCCCTCCGGCGCAGGGCCCGCACCCGGCGCACCAGCCTGCGCACGCGCGGGCTGCGGGACAGCAGGGCGAGCGGGGCCGGGACGGCGCCGCCGGGAAGGCCCAGCGCGGTCAGGCGGCGCCGTTTGAAGTAGCGGCGGGTACGGGCGTCGAGGCGGGCGGCGAGGTAGCGCTCGGCGGCGGGGCGCAGCGCGGGCAGCACCTGCGGCTGCATCGCGAAGCCGACGGCGGCCAGCAGTCCTTCGAGGTCGGCCGGGGGCGGGGCGCCGCCTTTGTCGACGCGCTCCTCGATGTCGTCGAGGAGCGCGTCGACGAGCGTGACGGGTATGCGGTTGCTGTTCTGGTACGGGGTGAGCCGCTCCAGCAGCAGGCCGGTGCCCGCGCGCGCCACCGGCAGGTCGTAGAAGGCACGCGCGGTGAGCAGGGCCGTGGAGAAGCAGGCGACGACGAGCGCGGGCCGCAGCCGCTGGTAGACGACCTCGGCGAGGACGGGCGCGTCGAGGACGGTCAGCCGGGCGCCGAGCCGCTGCGCCTCCTCCTCCAGCAGCGTCGACCAGCGGGCCGGGGCCGAGGGGTGCGGTTTGAAGAGCACGTCGCGGTGCCCGCGGCCGACCGCGCCGCGCAGCATGCGCACGTGCAGGCGTTCCTCCTCCTCGGCGGAGAGGATGTCCAGGGCCGACAGGTACTGGCCGAGCACCAGGGCCGCGCCCTCGGGCGCGGCGGGCAGCCCGGCGGCGCACGCGTCCGCGAGCTCGGCCAGCACCTTGGTGAAGACCTCGCCCGGCACGATCACCCGCGGCACGCCGAACTCGGTCAGCAGCAGCGGTTCCAGGCCCGGCACCAGATCGAGGTGGAGCAGGCGGCCCACCCGGGTGCCGATCAGCGGGTCGAGTCTGCTGCGGGTGGGGCCGTAGCTCATGAGCCCGTCGGCGTAGACGTCCAGGGCCGCGTCCGCGAACACCTGGGCCACCGCGAGGGCCGGGCTGACCTGCAGGGACTCCAGGGCGAGGGAGATCTCGTCCGCCTCCAGCCCCCACAGCAGCCGCAGGTGCCGCTCCCACAGGGGGACGTCGTCCGGGCGCGGGGACCAGCCGGTGGGGTGCAGGGGGGCGATCGCCTCGTTCCACGACAGCACGCCGTCGAAGCGGGAGCGCAGCCGCTCGAAGCCGGGGGCGGTGTCGAAGGCGGGCGTGGTCTCGGGCACGGCCGCGGTGTTGGCGACCACCAGCAGGCGGCGGTCGGCGGCGGGGAAGAGCCCGGCGTCGAGGGCGGCGGCCAGGGTGGCGGCGCCGTACAGGGTGGAGGCGAGGAACAGCTGCGTGCGCCGGCGCGGCGCGGGCGCCGGCATCAGGCGGCCGCCTTCGCGGCGAACGGGCGGCGGCGCAGCCGGCGCAGCGGAACGGCGCGGTCCGTGTCCATGGCGTCCAGCGCGCCGTCCACCAGCGGCCGGGGCAGGCGTCGGAGGGCGGCGGCGCTTCGCGCGCGCAGTTTCCGGGCGACCGCGGGTTCGAATCGTTCGATGTTCCCGAGGTGGTGGGAAATGATCGCGCAATAGGTGCGCACGGCTTTCGGCAGGAGTTCTCCGGCGTCCCGGTCGGCGGCCGTCTCCTCGATTACCCGGTCGAATGCGCAAAGGAAATCGAGTTGGCGTTCGTCACCGATTTGGGTGAGCGAGGTGGCCACACCGCGGCGGTAGAAAACCCCCAGCAGTCCGCTGACGGCGAAGGATTGCGCCTCGCGGTGCAGACGCCAGATCCACGGCCGGTCCTCGGCGGTGCGCAGCCCGGGCACGAAATGCAGCAGCCCCGCCTCCAGCAGCCGCCGGTGGTAGATGCCGGCCCAGGCGTACGGATAGTCGACGGAGGTCGAGCGGTCGGCCGGCAGGATCGCCTCCCGCGGCGCCAGCGCCACCCCGCGCGGGCCCACGGGCACCCGCTGGACGGTCCGGGCGCGGCCGGTGCACTGCACGTGGTCGGTGCGCACGAAGTCCACGCCCAGCTCCTCGGCCGCCGCCAGCAGCCGCCCGTAGTGGCCGGGGGCCAGCCAGTCGTCGCCGTCGAGGAAGGTGACGTACTGCCCGCGCGCCGCGTCGAGCCCGGTGTTGCGGGCCGTGGCCAGCCCCTCGTTGTGCACGTGCCGCAGCAGCCGGGCGCCCGGCAGCCGGCGGGCGGCCCGCTCCAGCAGGGCCGCCGTGCCGTCCGTCGAACAGTCGTCGACGAGCAGGAATTCGACACCCTCGAAACTGTTCGCCTCCAGGCTTCTCAGTGTGTCGGCGGCATATGTCTGCACGTTGAAGAACGGCACGATGACCGAGAGCTTGACCACGCGCCGCACATTAGGCCCTGCCCCGGCATTCGCCCTGACAGTGGGCGGAATCGGAAGTGAACGAAGCGCGGCGGATCGATGAACCACCTTGTTCCGCCGGCAGCTTCGCCGGGCGTCGACGTGTTGTTCACCGCTTGTTGAAGTGGCGTTGGGCAGTGAAACGGAATGTATTCCTATCGTCGGCGACGTGCCATCACGTACCGAATTCCCGCGGCGCGTCGCCGTGCTCGCGGACTCCGACACCCGGTGGAAATGGGGCGCGCTCACCGCGCACCGCCTCGCCCCCGACGGTCGGCTGCACGGCCACCTGCTGCGGGGCCGGGCGACACCGACCGTACGGCAGCTGACCGAGGTCGGCGTCCGCGCGGACAGCCTGCGCGAGGTCACCGGCGGCGCCTTCGCCGCCGCGGCCGGCCGGGACCGGTACGACGTCGTGGTGCTCGCCTGCGTCGGCGGCGCCGTTCAGGCCCTCCTGCACGGGCTGCGGCACGCCTGGCGGGACACGCCGCACCGGCCCGTCGTCGTCACCGGCTACGTCGGCGTCGTCTACGAGAAGCTCGCCGACGGCCTGCTGCTGCGGCACGGCGCGGACGTCGTCCTCGCCAACTCCCGCCACGACGCCGAGCGCTTCCGCGCCGTCTACGAGGGCGCCGGCGCGTCCGCCGACGCGGTCACCGAGTGCGCCCTGCCGTTCCTGGGCGGCGCCCCGTACGCGCCGGACGCCCGGCGGCCCTTCACCGTCGTCTTCGCCGCCCAGCCCTCCGTGCCGGACCACCGCGCCGACCGCAGCTACCTGCTCGAACGCGCCGTCCGCCACGCACGCGCCCACCCCGGCCGCGAGGTGCTCGTCAAACTGCGCAGCCGCCCCGGCGAACACACGACGCACATCGAAGAGCTCCCGTACCAGAAGCTCGCGGGCCGGATCCCGGGCGGACTCCCACCCAACTGCCGCCTCGTCCACGGCAACATGAGCGACGTCCTCGACCGCACCGACCTCCTGGTCACCGTCAGCTCCACCGCCGCCCTCGAAGCCCTCCACCGCGGCATCCCCACCGCCGTCCTCACCGACCTCGGCATCCGCGAAACCCTCGGCAACCACCACTTCCTCGGCTCCGGCTGCCTCGCCTCCTGGGACGACCTCGACGCCGGCCACCTGCCCACGGCCGACCCCGCCTGGGCCGCCCGGCAGGGCGTGGCACCGGACGGCTCCTACGCCCGGGCCTTCGACGCGGCCCGCACCCGCGTCGCCGAACTCGCCGCCGCGCCGGCCCTGCCGCCCATGACCCCCTACTACTCCGTGCAGACGGCCCCCGGCTACCTCCCGGGCATCCTCGCCCGCCACGGCTTCGACACCCGGGGCCGCCCCCTGCGCGACCCCGCCCCACCACGGCAGGGAGCCCTCCGCGAAGCCGTCCGCGGCGCCCTGCGCGACGCGGCCCGCGGGGCGTACCGGCACGGAGTGCAGCGCGTGGCGCCGGTCGTGCGCCGGTTGGGAGAACTCTGATGGCTGTTGTCCTGGCGGTCATTCCCGCCCGCGGCGGCTCCAAGGGCGTCCCCGCGAAGAACCTCGCACAGGTGGGCGGCGTGCCCCTCGTGGCCCGGGCGGTACGCGAATGCCTCGCGGCACGCCTCGTGACCGACGTCGTCGTCTCCACCGACGACCCCGCCGTCGCCGCGGCCGCCCGGGCCGCCGGAGCGGAGACCGTCCACCGGCCGGCGGAACTGTCGGGGGACGAGGCGAGCAGCGAGGGGGCGGTGGTGCATGCGATGGAGGCGTACGAGGGGGTGCACGAGTGCCGCGTGGACGTCGTGCTGCTGGTGCAGTGCACCAGCCCCTTCCTGACGGCGGCCGACATCGACGGCGTCGCAGCCGCCGTCCTCCACGACGGCGCGGACACCGCCCTGACGGTGGCCCCGTTCCACGGCTTCGTGTGGCGGGTACCACCCCCGGCCCGTCCGGCGCTTGAGGACCGGGGGTCCGGGGGCGGAGCCCCCGGGAGACGGGGAGAGGGCGGGGTGGGGGAGAGGCCCGCCGCAGGCGTGCCCGGCACCGGGGTCAACCATGACGTCGCGTTCCGCCCCCGCCGCCAGGACCGCACCCCCGAGTTCCTGGAGACCGGCGCCGCCTACGCCATGCGCGCCGACCGCTTCCGCACCACCCGGCACCGTTTCTTCGGCCGTACCGACCTCGTCGTCACCGACCCCTCCCGCGTGTGCGAGATAGACGACCCGCACGACCTGGCGCGCGCCCGCGCCCTCGTCCCCCTGCTGGACCCGCCCGTGCTGCCCGCCCGCGACGCCGTCGACGCGGTCGTCCTCGACTTCGACGGCACGCAGACGGACGACCGCGTCCTGATCGACGCCGACGGCCGCGAGCTGG
Organism: Streptomyces sp. PKA51; assembly: GCF_057552455.1. Taxonomy (NCBI): domain Bacteria; kingdom Bacillati; phylum Actinomycetota; class Actinomycetes; order Kitasatosporales; family Streptomycetaceae; genus Streptomyces; species Streptomyces sp. PKA51. The sequence goes on along the minus strand of NZ_BAAJPZ010000027.1, from coordinate 37,846 downwards.
TCGCCGTGCATCGCGGCGACGGCCTGGGCGTGGCGGCGCTGCGCCGGGCGGGGCTGGCGGTGCTGGTCCTGTCGTCGGAGACGAATCCCGTGGTGGCCGCCCGTGCCCGCAAGCTCGGGGTGCCCGTGATCCACGGCAGTGAGCGCAAGGACGTCGCGCTCAAGCAGTGGTGTGCCGAGCAGGGCGTCGATCCGGATCGCGTGCTGTACGCCGGGAACGACGTCAACGATCTGCCGTGCATGGCGCTCGCCGGCTGGCCGGTCGCGGTGGCCGATGCGCATCCGGTGGTGCGGGCCGCGGCCCGGGCCGTGACCGTGGCCCGTGGCGGGCGCGGCGCGGTGCGCGAGATCGCGGCCTGGCTCCTCGGACCTTCCCTGCAGCAGTCCTCACCTCCCCAGCCCTAAGGAAGAACCTCCGTGACGACCCTCGCTCCGCGTACCCGGACCCGGATGCTCGGCGACCGCCCCGTGGGCCCCGGCCACCCCGTCTATGTCACCGGTGAGATCGGCATCAACCACAACGGTGATCTCACCACCGCCCTCGCGTTGATCGACGCGGCGGCCGCCGCCGGCTGTGACGCCGTGAAGTTCCAGAAGCGCACGCCCGAGGTGTGCACGCCGCGTGACCAGTGGCAGCTGGAGCGCGACACGCCCTGGGGCCGCATGGCGTACATCGACTACCGGCACCGCGTCGAGTTCGGCGAGGAGGAGTACCGGGCGATCGACGAGCACTGCCGCCTGCGCGGCGTCGCGTGGTTCGCCTCGCCGTGGGACGTCGAGTCGGTGGCGTTCCTGGAGAAGTTCGACGTGCCGGCGCACAAGGTGGCCTCGGCCTCGCTCACGGACGACGAGTTGTTGCGCGCCCTGCGGGCGACGGGCCGTACCGTCGTGCTGTCGACGGGCATGTCGACGCCGCAGCAGATCCGGCACGCCGTGGAGGTGCTGGGCAGCGAGAACATCGTGCTCTGCCACGCCACGTCCACGTACCCGGCGAAGGCGGCCGAGCTCAATCTGCGGGTGATCGGCACTCTGATGGCCGAGTACCCCAATGTGCCCATCGGTTACTCCGGTCATGAGACGGGCCTGCAGACCACGCTCGCCGCGGTGGCGCTCGGCGCGGCGTTCGTCGAGCGGCACATCACCCTCGACCGCGCGATGTGGGGCTCGGACCAGGCGGCCTCCGTCGAACCGGGCGGCCTGCAGCGCCTGGTGCGCGACATCCGGGTGGTGGAGGAGGCCCTGGGCGACGGGATCAAGCGGGTGTACGACAGCGAACTGGGCCCGATGCGCAAACTGCGCCGCGTGGCCGCCGTCTGAGCGGCCGCAGCCGGTGACCAGGGAGTCCCCCGCCTCCACGCTGGCCTTCGTCGAGAGCCCGGTGCAGTTGCTGAACGTCCTCGAATGGGCGTACCACGCAGCGCACGACCCGCCGTCCCGTCGGTTGTGCGACGGCCTGCCCCGGCAGCCGGGGGCCCGGGACATCACCCCGCTGGCCGGCGACCTGCTGGTGGTCGTGCTGGCCCCGCACGACCCGATGACGCGCGGCCAGTTGCGCCGGATGGCGGAGCTGGCGCGGGATCAGGGGCACCGGCTGCGCTGGGAGGAGGCCCGGGGCGGGCCGATGGCCCCGGTGGGCACGATCGGGGGTCTCGCCGGGCCGCTGCGGGCGGCGCGGCGGGTGGTGATCGGCGACCCGTTCTCGCGGTACGTGCAGTTGCTGCTGACGATCACGCGGGCCCGGGAGCTGGTGGTGGTGGACGACGGCACGGCCACCATGGAGTTCGCCGGTCAACTCGCCCGCGGGGAGCGTCTGGTGCGATGGCACCGCAGTGGTGCACAGGGGGCGCGCGATCTGATGTTCGCGCCGGTGTCCGCTTCCATGCGCCGGAAGCTCACGCCCGACGACCGTCGTACGGTGCAGATCTTCACCGCCATGCCTCTCGATGCGCCACCGGGAGTGACCGTCACGGCCAACGACTTCGCCTGGACCCGGGCCGCGCACGGCCCGCCCTCCCTCACCCGGGGGACGGACCTGGTGGGCACCTCCCTGGTGGAGACCGGCGTCGTCGACCCCGAGTGCTACCTGGAGGCCGTGGCCGCCCTGGCCCGCGCCCACGGCGCCACCCGCTACTTCGCCCACCGCCGCGAGGCCCCGGCCAAGCTGCGCCGCATAGCCGAGCGGCTGGACGTGGAGATCGTCCGGCCGACGCTGCCCCTGGAGCTGGTGGCCCGGCGGGGCCCCATAGGCCGCACCATCCTCAGCTTCCCCTCCACTGTCGTGCACACCCTGCCGCTGGCCCTGGCCGGCACCGGGGTGACCGTCGCCGTCTGCGACGTGGACCCCGCCTGGCTCACCGCCCACGCCTCGCCCCGCGCCGAGGGCTTCCTCGCGGGGGTCACGGGGAGCGCACGCGCAGTGCGCCGGCTTCCGTACGCGCCCGTTCCGCAGCCGCGTGTCGCCGAAGGTACGCCGTAAATACGGGTCATACCCCCCGCGCGACCCATCCATGCGGCTGAACTTTTTGTGATCAAGGGGCAGTTGCCCCATTCGGGGCTCTAACCTTCGCAGGGTGAATCACCTGATGCCCTGCGAAGCCGATCCCCAAACCACCGACAGCCGACTTCCCGGCGCGCTTCCGCCCGGGCTCCGCAGCGAACTCATCGCCTTCCGTCGCGACTTGCACATGCACCCCGAGCTGGGCAACCGCGAATTCCGCACCACCGCCGCGGTGCGGGCCCGGCTCGAGAAGGCAGGGCTCAGACCGCGTACGCTCGCCGCCGGCACCGGCCTGATCTGCGACATCGGCCGCGACAGCGCCTCGTTCCGGGCGTCCGGCCGGCCGGTGCTCGCCCTGCGCGCCGACCTGGACGCGCTGCCCATCCCCGACACCAAGACCGTCCCGTACCGCTCGACGGTCCCGAAGATGGCCCACGCCTGCGGCCACGACGTGCACACCACCGTCGTGCTGGGCGCCGGCCTGGTCCTGGCCGACCTCGCCGAGCAGGGCCTGCTGCCCCACCCCGTGCGGCTGATCTTCCAGCCCGCCGAGGAGGTGCTGCCCGGCGGCGCCCTCGACGCGATCGAGTGCGGCGCGCTGGACGGCGTGGGCCGCATCCTGGCCGTGCACTGCGACCCCAAGGTCGAGGTCGGCCGGCTGGGCCTGCGCGCCGGCGCGATCACCTCGGCCTGCGACCGGGTGGAGGTCACCCTCTCGGGCCCCGGCGGCCACACCGCCCGCCCGCACCTGACCACCGACCTGGTGACCGCCGCCGCCCGGGTGGCCACCGACGTGCCCGCCGTGCTCTCCCGGCGCGCCGACGCCCGCTCGGGCCTGTCGGTGACCTGGGGCCGGCTGGAGACGGGCCACGCCTGCAACGTCATCCCGCAGCGCGCCGAGCTCGCCGGCACGGTCCGCTGCCTGGACGTGCACACCTGGCGCCAGGCGCCGGACCTGGTGCACGCCGCGGTGGACGAGGTCGCCGCCCTGCACAACGCCAAGTCGGAGATCAGCTACCTGCGCGGGGTGCCGCCGGTGGTCAACGACGCCGAGGTCACCTCCCTGCTGCGGCGCGCCATGACCGCGCGCCGGGGCCGCTACGCCGTGGAGGACACCGAGCAGAGCCTGGGCGGGGAGGACTTCTCCTGGTACCTGGAGCACGTCCCGGGCGCCATGGCCCGGCTGGGAGTGCGGCCGGTGGGGGATACGACCCGCCGTGACCTGCACTGTGGTGATTTCGACGTGGACGAGGGCGCGATCGAGGTCGGAGTGGAGCTGTTCACGGCCGCCGCCTTGCTGGACGGCAACCGAATGTAGGCATTCGGGTCAAGAAGGGTTGACGACGAAACGATAACGGCTTCCTTGCACCCCTTTTATCTCCATCTACGCGCGTTACGATTCCCGGCGAAAGACAGCGCCAATGGAGGCGCTTCGAGTGAAGGGGCCCCCTCGTGCGCCGGGTATCCACGATCACTGTCGCGGGCATTGCCACCGCGGCTCTCGCATTCACTCTCACCGCCTGTGGTGAGTCCTCGACCGAGTCCGGAGGCGGCGGCAAGGGCAAGGGCATCGGCCTTGCCTTCGACGTCGGCGGCCGTGACGACCACTCCTTCAACGAGTCCGCCGCTCGTGGCATGGACAAGGCCGACAAGGAGTTCGGCTACACCAGCAAGGCCATGACCGCCAAGAACGGCGAGACCGAGGCCGACCGCGAGCAGCGGCTGAGCTCCCTGGCCGAGGCGGGTTACAACCCGGTCATCGGCGTGGGCTTCAACTACTCCAAGTCGGTGGAGAAGGTCGCCAAGGACTTCCCCAAGACCACCTTCGCGGTCGTGGACTCGGTTGCCCCCGGCAACAACATCGACAGCATCACCTTCGGTGAGCACGAGGGCTCCTACCTCGCCGGTGTCGCCGCCGCGCTGAAGTCGAAGAACCACAAGGTCGGCTTCATCGGCGGTGTGAACAACGCGCTGATCCAGAAGTTCCAGGCGGGCTTCGAGCAGGGTGCCAAGGCCACCGACTCCGGTGTCGAGGTCACCTCGGAGTACCTGTACGCCAACAACGACAAGGGCTTCAACGACCCGGCCGCCGCCAAGGAGAAGGCCAAGGGCATGCTCGACCGCGGCATCGACGTGATCTACACGGCCGCCGGTCTGTCGGGCAACGGTTCCATCGAGGCCGTCGCCGCCCAGAAGGGCGCCTGGGCGATCGGCGTCGACTCCGACCAGTACCAGCAGCCGGGTCTGGACAAGTACAAGGGCTCCATCCTCACCTCCGTGGTGAAGAACGTGGACGTCTCCGTGTACGACCTCGCCAAGAGCGTCAAGGACGGCAAGCCGCTGACGGGCCCGCACCAGTACCTGCTGAAGGACGGCGGCGTGTCGCTGGCCACCTCCGGTGGCTTCATCGACGACATCAAGGACAAGGTCGAGGCCGCGAAGAAGCAGATCGTCGAGGGCCAGGTCAAGGTCAAGACCTCCCCGTGATCCTGCCCGGTCCGAATCGGCCCCGAGCCGGTTCGGACCGGTCCCGGAAGACCCGCGGGCCCGGTGGTGAGGGAGTACCCTCACGGCCGGGCCCGTACATACGATCCCCCAGCTAACGCTGGGCGGTGCCCCCACGCTACGCGCGTAGCACCGTATTGACGCGTGTAGCGTCGTCCCCCGCCCCGTCGTACCGCCGACCCCCGCACGGCCGGTCCGGCCCCCCGCTCCCTTCCCCTCGAGGAGAGTGCGCCATCAAAGCGTCCAGCCCCGAATCCGGCGCAGCCACCGCCAATGCGGTGGAGCTCGCCGGCATCACCAAGCGCTTCCCCGGTGTCGTCGCCAACCACGACATCCGCCTCACGGTCCGCCGCGGCACCGTCCACGCCCTGTGCGGCGAGAACGGCGCCGGCAAGTCGACCCTGATGAAGATCCTCTACGGCATGCAGAAGCCGGACGAGGGCACCATCACCCTGGACGGCGAGCAGGTCACCCTGAACAGCCCGGCCGACGCCATCGCGCGTGGCATCGGCATGGTGCACCAGCACTTCATGCTCGCCGACAACCTCACCGTCCTGGAGAACGTCGTCCTCGGCGCCGAGAAGCTCCACGGCATCGGCAACAAGGCCCGCAAGAAGATCAAGGAGATCTCCGACGCGTACGGCCTGGGTGTGCGCCCCGACGTCCTCGTCGAGGACCTCGGCGTCGCCGACCGCCAGCGCGTGGAGATCCTCAAGGTCCTCTACCGGGGTGCGCGCACGCTCATCCTCGACGAGCCGACCGCCGTCCTGGTCCCCCAGGAGGTCGACGCACTCTTCGACAACCTGCGCGAGCTCAAGTCCGAGGGCCTGACGGTCATCTTCATCTCGCACAAGCTGGGCGAGGTGCTCTCCGTCGCCGACGACATCACCGTCATCCGGCGTGGCACCACCGTCGGCACCGCCGTCCCCAGCGAGACCACGCCCAAGCAGCTGGCCGAGCTGATGGTCGGCGAGGAGCTGCCCTCGCCGGAGACCCGTGAGTCCACGGTCACCGACGTGCCCATGCTCACCGTCGACGGCCTGCACCTGTCGGCCACCGACTCCGACGGCGTCGTGCGCGCCGTCCTCGACGGCATCACCTTCACCATCCACAAGGGCGAGGTCCTCGGCCTCGCGGGTGTGGAGGGCAACGGCCAGGCCGAGCTCGTCGAGGCCATCATGGGCATGCGCACCCCCGACGGCGGCGTCGTCACCCTCGACGGGGCGGACATCACCACCGCCCCGACGCGCAAGCGCCGCGAGGGCGGCATCGGCTACATCCCCGAGGACCGCCACCGCCACGGCCTGCTGCTCGAGGCGCCGCTGTGGGAGAACCGCATCCTCGGCCACGTCACCGAGAAGCCCAACACCCGGGGCCCCCTCCTCGACAACAAGGCCGCCCGCGCCGACACCGAGCGCATCGTGCGCGAGTACGACGTGCGCACCCCCGGCATCGAGGTCACCGCGGCCTCCCTGTCCGGCGGCAACCAGCAGAAGCTGATCGTCGGCCGCGAGATGAGCCACAACCCCAAGCTCCTCATCGCCGCCCACCCCACCCGCGGCGTGGACGTCGGTGCGCAGGCGCAGATCTGGGACCAGATCCGCGAGGCGCGCCGCGAGGGCCTGGCGGTCCTGCTGATCTCCGCCGACCTGGACGAGCTGATCGGCCTCTCCGACACGCTGCGGGTGATGTTCCGCGGCCGTCTCGTCGCGGACGCCGACCCCGCGACGATCACGCCGGAGGAGCTGGGCTCGGCCATGACGGGCGCGGCGAGCGGCCACCTCGAGCACGAGGAGGCGGCGGAGCAGGCGGAGGAGACCCCGGAGGACTCCTCCGGCGAGACCTCCACCGATGACAACGAGAGCGACGACACCCAGGAAGGCGGTGACTCGAAGTGAAGAAGTTCGACAAGAACAAGCTGATCCTGGGCCTCGCCGCCCCGGTGCTGGCGATCGTCACCGCCCTGGTGATCACCTCGGTCATCATCATGGCCACCGGCAAGGACCCGTTCCACGCCTACCAGGTCATGCTGGACTTCGGATCCAAGGCCGACAGCCAGGTCTGGATCATCAACAAGGCGACGCCGTACTACCTGTCCGCGCTGGCGGTGGCCATCGGCTTCCGGATGAACCTGTTCAACATCGGTGTGGACGGCCAGTACCGCATCGCGGCGTTCTTCGCCGCGGTCGTCGGCGGCGCGCTGACGCTGCCGGGCATCGTCCAGATCCCGGTGATCATTCTGGTCGCGATGGCCGTGGGCGCCGTGTGGGCCGGCATCGCCGGTCTGCTGAAGGTGACCCGCAACGTCAACGAGGTCATCAGCACGATCATGCTGAACGCCATCGGCGCCTCGATCATCGGTTACCTCCTGCAGGACGGGCGGCTGGCGAAGAAGGAGGGCAACCTGATCCACACGCCCTACCTGCCGGACTCCTCCCACTTCTTCGAGTTCCCCACCGCCACCAAGCCGGTCCTCGGTTTCGTGGTGATCGCGGCCCTGGCCGGTGCGGCGTACTGGTTCGTCCTCAACCGCACCCGCTTCGGCTTCGACCTGCGCACCGTCGGCCAGTCCGAGTCGGCCGCGCAGGCCAGCGGTGTGAGCGTCAAGCGCATGGTGATCACCTCCATGCTGCTCTCCGGTGCGGTCGCCGGTCTCGTCGGCATGCCGACCCTGCTCGGCGTCTCGTACAACTACGGCACCGACTTCCCCACCGGCATCGGCTTCACCGGCATCGCCATCGCCCTCCTCGGTCGCAACAACCCCGTCGGCATGGCGCTGGCCGCCCTGCTGTGGGGCTTCCTGGAGCGCACCGGCACCCAGCTGGAGTTCGAGGGCTACGCCCAGGAGATCGTCGGCGTGATCCAGGGCGTCATCGTCCTGTGCGTCGTCATCGCCTACGAGATCGTGCGCCGCTACGGCCTGAAGGTCCAGCAGCGCAAGGTCGGCGAGGAGCTCGCCGCCCAGGCCCGTAAGAGCGACAAGGCGGAGGCCGCCGCATGAGTACGACCTTCACGGCCGCTCTGACCGAGAAGCTGAGCGGCAAGAACAAGCCCGAGGGCCGCAAGCTCTCCTACCCCGTGGTCCTGCTGATCCTCGCCGGCGCCCTGGTGCTGCTGTCCGCGCTGCGGGCCGTCACCGGCGCCGAGGACCTCACCTCCTCCGGCCAGTGGTCCGGCGCGCTCGGCGCGGCCGTGCCCATCGGCCTCGCCGGCCTCGGCGGCCTGTGGGCCGAGCGCTCCGGCATCGTCAACATCGGCCTCGAAGGCATGATGATGCTCGGCACCTTCTGTGCCGGTGCCGTGGGCTGGCAGTACGGCCCCTGGGCGGCCGCCGCGGCCGGCGTCGTCGGCGGTGCCCTCGGCGGTCTCATCCACGCGATCGCCACGGTCACCTTCAACGTCGACCACATCATCTCCGGCGTCGCGATCAACATCCTGTCGCTGGGCGTGACCCAGTACCTCGCCAAGCTGTGGTTCGGTGCCGCCGGCAGCGCGGCCCAGCAGGCGGGCGGCAACGACAAGCAGTCGCCGGTCATGGCCAACATGCCGGACTTCTCCATCCCGGGGCTGTCCGACTGGCTGCACTCGATCGAGAAGCACCACTGGTTCCTGGTCTCCGACCTCGCCGGCATCCTCGACGGCCTGGTCTCCGACGTCTCCTGGCTGACGATCGTCGCCGTCCTGCTCTTCGTCGGCACGTTCTTCGTGCTGTGGCGCTCGGCCTTCGGCCTGCGCCTGCGCTCCTGCGGCGAGAGCCCGGTGGCCGCCGAGTCCCTCGGCGTGAACGTCTACACGTACAAGTACGCGGCCGTCGTCGTCTCCGGCGCCCTCGCCGGCCTCGGCGGTGCCTTCCTGGCCATCGGCACGCACATGTACTCCGACGGTCAGACCGGTGGCCGCGGCTACATCGGTCTCGCCACGATGATCTTCGGCAACTGGCGGCCGGGCGGCGTGGCCATGGGCGCCGGCCTGTTCGGCTTCATGGACAGCCTCCAGCTGCGCTCCGGCGGCCCGACCGTCCACGCGCTGCTGCTGCTCGTCGCCGTGCTGCTGGTGGGCCTGGCCCTGTGGCGCCTGAAGGGCAGCAAGACCAAGGCGGCGGTCGTCAGCGGCATCGTCGCGGTGCTGCTCTTCGTCTGGTACGCGCTGACCAAGACCGTGCCGCTCGAGTTCGTCGACGCCACCCCGTACGTCGCCACCCTGCTGGTGCTGTCGCTGTCCGCGACCCGCCTGCGGCCGCCCAAGGCGGACGGCAAGCCGTACCGGAAGGGTCAGGGCAAGTGACGTCCGCACCTTCCGTGGGCTGGGACGACCTGCGCGCGCGGGCCCGGGACGCGATGTCCCGGGCCTACGCCCCCTACTCCGGCTTCCCCGTCGGCTCGGCGGCCCTGGTCGACGACGGCCGCGTCGTCACCGGCTGCAACGTGGAGAACGCCGCCTACGGCGTCGCCCTGTGCGCCGAGTGCGGCATGGTCTCCGAGCTGATCGCCACCGGCGGCGGCCGCCTGACCCACTTCACCTGCTGCGACCGCCACGGCAACGTCCTGATGCCGTGCGGCCGCTGCCGCCAGCTGCTGTGGGAGCACGGCGGCCCGGAGCTGGCCGTGGACACCGCGTCGGGCATCCGCCCGCTGTCCGAGCTGCTGCCGGACGCGTTTGGGCCTTCCGACCTGAATCGTTGAAAATATCCCCAAGCGCCGGACGGGCTGATCTTTCAGCCCGTCCGGGTCACTTTCCGGCCCCGGGAAGACCTGAGGACTACGAACCTAAGGAAAATGTGCTGATGGACGCCATTTCCGTTATCCGCACCAAGCGTGACCGCGGCCGTCTGACCGACGAGCAGATCGACTGGGTCATCGACGCCTACACGCGCGGTGTCGTCGCCGACGAGCAGATGTCCTCCCTCGCGATGGCGATCCTGCTCAACGGCATGGATCGTGCGGAGATCGCCCGCTGGACCGCCGCCATGATCGCCAGCGGCGAGCGCATGGACTTCTCCTCCCTGCCCGTCCCCACCGCGGACAAGCACTCCACCGGCGGCGTCGGCGACAAGATCACCCTGCCGCTGGCCCCGCTCGTCGCCGCCTGCGGCGCGGCCGTCCCGCAGCTCTCCGGCCGCGGCCTCGGCCACACCGGCGGCACCCTCGACAAGCTGGAGTCCATCCCCGGCTGGCGCGCCCTGCTCTCCAACGACGAGATGATGGACGTCCTGCGCAACGTCGGCTCCGTCATCTGCGCCGCCGGCGACGGCCTGGCCCCCGCCGACAAGAAGCTCTACGCCCTGCGCGACGTCACCGGCACCGTCGAGGCCATCCCGCTGATCGCCTCCTCGATCATGTCCAAGAAAATCGCCGAGGGCACGGGCTCGCTCGTGCTCGACGTCAAGGTCGGCTCCGGCGCCTTCATGAAGAACATCGACGACGCGCGCGAGCTCGCCTCCACCATGGTCGGCCTCGGCACCGACCACGGCGTCAAGACCGTCGCCCTGCTCACCGACATGTCCACCCCGCTCGGCCTCACCGCCGGCAACGCCCTCGAGGTCCGCGAGTCGGTCGAGGTCCTCGCCGGCGGCGGCCCCGCCGACGTCGTCGAGCTGACCGTCGCCCTGGCCCGCGAGATGCTCGACGCGGCCGGCATCAAGGACGCCGACCCCGCCAAGGCCCTCGCCGACGGCTCCGCCATGGACGTCTGGCGCCGCATGATCATCGCCCAGGGCGGCGACCCCGACGCGGCCCTGCCGGTGGCCCGCGAGCAGCACGTGGTCACGGCGGCGGAGTCCGGCGTGCTGACCAAGCTCGACGCCTACGCCGTCGGCGTCTCCGCTTGGCGCCTCGGCGCCGGCCGCGCCCGCAAGGAGGACCCGGTCCAGGCCGGCGCGGGCATCGAGATGCACGCCAAGCCGGGCGACACCGTCGCGGCCGGCCAGCCGCTGATGACGCTGCACACGGACACCCCCGAGAAGTTCGACTACGCCCTGGCCGCGCTGGACGGCGGCGTCGAGATCTCCCCGGCGGGCACGGCGTTCGTCCCGAACCCGATCGTGCTGGACCGCATCGCGTAAGAGGCTGCTGCCTGGCAGCACACTCGTGCGGGCGAAGGGGCCGGTGGATTCTCCACCGGCCCCTTCGCCGTCGTACGGCGGGATCAGCTCGGCGCCCGGCCGCCCTCCACGGGCGCGTCCGTGCCCGGCCCGGCGTCAAGCGGAGCGCTGCCGCCGCTCCCACTCCTCCCTCGTCAGTTCGTACTCCACGTCGCCGTGCTCCGAGCCCTCGACCACGTCCGGCCAGTCGCCGAAGAACGTGCGGGTGAACGTCAGGCCCGCCTTCTCCATCACCCGCCGCGACGCGGCATGCACCGTCATCGCGTTGGCCGTCACGCGGCGGACGCCCAGCTCCGTGAAGCCCTTGTGGATCAGGGCGCGGGAGCCCTCGACCGCGTAGCCCTTGCCCCATGCCGCCCGGCGCAGGCGGTAGCCGAGCTCGACGACGTCCGGGCTGTCGTCCTCCAGCGGCCGGAACTCGAACCAGCCCAGGAACTCGCCCGTGTCCTTGGTCTCCGCGGCCCAGTAGCCGTACGTCCCCAGGCCCGGATGCCGGTGCATGAAGCGTGGCAGGCGCTCGTCGCGCATCTCCTCGCGGGGCGTCGGCCGGCCGCCGTTGATGTACCGCATCACCTCGGGGTCGCCGTCGAGTTCGACCAGTGCGGTCAGGTCCTGCTCGCTCGTCGTGAACGGCCGCAGCGTCATGCGCTCGGTCTCCAGGAAGATGCCCATGGTGGGATCTTCGGGGGCAGGCCCCGCCTCGGCCAGCGAATAACACCCGTTCGCGCGGGCGCCCTCTCCACCGCGGGGCGGACGCGCTTCCGCCGCGCGGGCGAAGCGGCTCGGTCCGCGGAGGGACGCCGGGGGCGGTGGCGGTCGGCGAGGCTCGGGGGTGCCCCGGAAGTTCCGCAAGGGATCGGAGAAGTACCGTGCGCAGATCGTTCCGTACCGCAGGAGTCGTCGCCCTCGTCGCGCTCGCCGCCCTGGCACCGGCAGCCGTGACCCTTCCGGCCGCCGCCGCCGCGGAACCGGCCGCACCGGCCGTCGGCGTCCAGGGGTGGGGCCGCATGGGCTACCCCGTGCCCGGCAACGACATCCAGGTGTTCGTCGACGCCCACGGCCTCTACGCGAAGGACCGCGTGAACCGGCCCGCCAAGTCCTGGGGCACCTTCCGCATCCAGCACCGCTGGACCGAGCCGGGCAAGGGGCCGCAGTTCAACTGGGGGGATTTCGCCGTCGATTGCGTCACCGTCGGCGGACCGGTGGCGACCGTGACCGGCACGCTCGTCGACGCCGGCCCGGTATGGAAGCCCTTCCTGCACTGGGGAAAGGACCACAAGCAGCCCATTCGCATGGGCGTGAGCTTCTACGTCGCAGAAAAGGGCAAGAAAGGTGGCGGCCCCAGCCGCATCGGTCTTTCCGGCGCCACGCGCGAGGACGAGCCCCTGCTCACCCCGTGCATGACTCCCGCTCCCGATGCGGAAGTCATTGCGGGCGGCTACCGGATCGACGACAACCGGGTGGTAAAGTAACGCGCGTTGGCCTTCGGAAGTCGCCCGCGTGCGGCCCCCGGAGGCTTTTTTCATGCCTTCGGAAATCCGGTACCACCGTTACCGCACTCTCCTCTCCCACCCCGAATTCGCCGGCATGTACGCCGGTTTCGTCCTCACGGCCGCCGCGAGCGGCCTGGCGGGCTACGCGCTCGGCGCGCTCGTCGACCGCCGGACCGGATCGCCGCTCCTGACGGCGGTGAGCATGTACGGCGCCACGTTCGCGGCGGTGATCGGCGCGCTGACGCTGATGTCCGTCGCGGACGGCGGCCGTCCGCGACGGACCCTCGTCGGCCTGCAGGCCGTCTCCCTGGCGAGCCAGGCCGCCCAGGCGATACCGGGCCTGCCCCTGGCCGCCCGGTTCGGGCTGCTGCTGGTGGTGGGCTTCTTCCAGGCCCTGGGCACCGGTACGCGCATGGGGCTGCTCGCCGAGCTCGTACCGGACTCGGCGTACGCCCTCGCCCGTTCCCTGATGAACCTCACCGCCGGCGGCACGGCGATCGTCGGCTACGCCGCCGCCGACCCCCTGCTGGGGCACCTGGGCGCGCAGGGCGTCTTCCTCCTCGCCGCGGCCCTGTCCGCGGCCGGGCTCCTCGCCGTGGCGGGCACCGTGCGCGAGCGCTCGATCCGCCTCGCGCGCCGCCCGGGGCTGCGGGAGACGTGGACGACGAACGCGGCGCTCCTCTCCCGGCCCGGCCGGCGCGCCCTGCTGCTGAACCTCTGGGTGCCCAACGGCCTGATCGTCGGCTGCGAGGCCCTGTTCATCCCGTACGACCCCCGGCACGCCGGCGCCCTGCTGGCCGCCGCTGCCGCGGGCATGCTGGCCGGCGACCTGGCCGTCGGCCGGCTGCTCGGTGCCGCGCAGCGCCGCCGCCGGGCGTTCGCGCTGCGGCTGCTGCTGGCCGCCCCGTACGTCCTGTTCGCCGTCCACCCGCCGCTGCCGGTGGCGCTGGCCGCGGTGTTCGCCGCCAGCGTGGGATTCGCCGCCACCCTGCCCCTGCAGGAGCAGCTCCTCGCGCTGACGCCGGATTCCGTACGCGGCCAGGTGCAGGGCGTCGAGTCCGCGGGGCGCATCACGTGGCAGGGCATCGGTGCCACGGCGGCGGGCGGCCTGGCCCTTCACCTCACCCCGGCCGCGACGATGACCGTCCTGGCCGTGGTGTCGCTGACCCTCACGATCGCCTCCCGGTCGTACGTGGTCCGGGCCGGCGGCTGACGCGGCGCTCACAGCGAGTGCCGCGCCTGCAGCCACCAGCGCGCGACCTCCCCGGCCACGGCCGCCACGACGGCGACCAGCAGCCGGAATGCCCAGCCGAGGCCGCGCTCGACGAGCGCGGCGCGCTTTCCGGTCCTTCGATGACTCCCCATCGACGACACCTCCTCGCATCGAAAGGGTACGAATGTTCGATTCGAGGAGGTGTGTCGACGCGCCGCCCGTCAGGGTGAATGCACCCCCGGCCGGCGGCCGGATCAGCCGAGCCGGGCGTCCGCGTACGCCGCGACGGCGTCGCGCCGGTAGGCCGCCAGGCCGGGCGCGACGAACCCTCGCACACGTCCGGGCCGGTCCCTCCGGCCCTGTTCGGGACGGTAGAAGCTGCCGCAGCGACAACTTCAACCCCGGGCGCCGGGCTCGTCGCCACCGCCGGCGCCGGCGTCGTCGTTCCTCGTTCGTTTGAGCGAACCGGTCAACGGTGCCGTGAGATGCTGCAGTTGTGGACCCGGAAGTTGTGGCAACCCTCAGCGCAGCCGTCGCCAGCGGCGCCCTCGCCACCGGCGCGACGTCGCTCTACGACCGCCTCACCAGCAAGGGCATCGACAGGGAGAGAAACCGCCTGCGGGCCGCCGTCCTGGGCGGCCCCGCACCGGCGGAGGGCGAGGACGGACAGGAGGCCCCCGACGACGACACCCACCGCTTCGCCGCCCTGCTCATCGAGTACTACGCCTACGGCCTCATCCAGGCCCGCCGCACCTTCGGCGTGAGCCTGGCGTGCTCGGTGCTGGGCGGGCTCGTCCTCATAGCCGGCGTGGCACTGGCCATCTTCAAGGCCGGCGGCGGCCACGGCGAGCAGTACGCCTCCGTCGTGGCCAGCGTCGCGGGCGTCCTGACCACTGCCATCGGCACCCTCTTCCACCGGCGTGCCGACCGGGCGCTGAAGCACATGGAGTCCCAGACCCAACTGCTGCGCCAGGACATGAAGGTCGAGCGCGACGCGGGGGAGGCCGTGCGCCTCCTCGGCGAGGTCGACGACCCCGCCCTCAAGGCGCAGCTCCAGGCGGCGCTGATCCTGAAGTTCTCCACCGCCAAGTTGCCGGTGCTTCCCGGAGCTCCCGTGGCGCCTCCGGTGCCCGACACCGTGGAGGGCGTGTTCGGCGATCGCTCGAAAGGGTGATTCGGTCTCGAACTGCCCTTCCTGTCCTCCGTCCCTCCGCTTACCCTCCCGGCATGCCTCCGACCGTTGACGGTGACGCCGCGGACGACCCCGTCCGCCGGCAGTCCGCCGAGCACTCCGAGGACGCCGAGCACTCGCAGGACACCGGTACGGCCCGCCGGTCGCGGCTCGGCCGGTACGGGCCGCAGACCCTGGTGGGCGCGCTGATCGTGGCCGTGGTGGGCTCGGTGGCCGGCGCCCTGGCGACGTCGTTGGCCGGCGGCGACGACGACAAGCCCGCCCCGCCGGCGGCATCCGCGGTCTCCCCGGCGGCCGCGTCGGCCTCCGCCCCGTCCTGCTTCGACACCACCTGCGCGGGCGTGGACCCGAAGGACGCCGGATGCGCGGACGCGGCCGTGACGATCGCGGACGACTGGGTCTCCACGATGCACCTGGAGATCCGGTTCAGCAGCCGCTGCCGCGTCGTGTGGGGCAAGCTCACCGGCGCGCAGGTCGGCGACACGATGGAGATCGCGACGTCGCCCGAGCAACGGCAGCGGGCGGTCGTCCTCTCCGGGCACACCAAGTACACGCCGATGCTGCCGGTCGGCCGGCAGTTCTCGGCCCAGGTCTCCGCCGTATCGGTCAAGGGCGATCCGGAGCACGGCATCCCGGCCGGCTACACCCTCCGCGTCGGGGCGGACCACGACGACGCCGCCGCGCAGCCCACGCGCTGACCGGCCCGGCCGCAGGCGCGCTCAGGCCGGCGCCAGCCCCGTACGGCAGTCGGGGTGGCCCCAGCCGCGGGGACCCTTGGCGATCGGGTCCTTCGCGGCGTAGGACTCGCCGCACTGGTGGCAGCGGCCCGCGAACTTCGCCTTGATCACCGCACCCGACGACGCACGCTTCGCCGTGGCCGGCCGCGACGGCTTGGACGCCTTCGCCGGCTTCGACGCGGACGGGCGGACCGCCGCCCGCAGGTCGACGACGGGCAGGTCCACGTCGCCGTGGACCGTGCCCGCCGCCCGCTGCGCCGTCGCGGCGTCGCTGGCGGCCTGGTCGGCGAGGGCGTTGAGGGGATCGCCGTCGACGCGGTGCGCCGCGACGTACACGAAGTCCACGTCGCGGCCGGCCAGGAGGGCGTCGATGCGCACGACCAGCTCCTGGTTGGCCACGGGCTTGCCCGCCGCCGTCCTCCAGCCGTTGCGCTTCCACCCGGGCAGCCACTTGGTGACCGCGTTCATGGCGTACTGCGAGTCCATCCGCACCTCCAGCGGCACGGCGGGGTCGGTGACCTCCAGGAGCCGCTGCAGGGCGGTCAGCTCGGCGACGTTGTTCGTGGCCCGGCCCAGCGGGCCGGCCTCCCAGCGCTGCGGGACGCCCCGGGCGTCGGCAACCACGTACGCCCAGGCGGCGGGCCCGGGATTCCCCTTGCAGGCGCCGTCACAGGCGGCGATGAAGCGATCGGACATCCTCCGATCATGCCAGCGCCGGCGCCGTGCCCCGACACGCCTCAGTTGCGGCTGATCGTCGGGATCGGGTGCGGGGAGGCGACCGGGTCGAAGTGGAAGACCTGCCCCGCGTCCCCGGCGGCGCACGGCAGCTGCAGCACCGGCGCCCACTGCTGCTTCGAACCGCCGGGCACCGACAGGCACGCCCCCGTGTGCAGCGGCATGACGCGGTACCCGCCCGCCGTCGTCCCCTCTTGCCGCAGGCGGAAGCTCTCGGCGGCGCCGCGGTGACCGCAGTAGTCGTCCATCATCTGCGCGCCCCCCTTCGCGCTGCCGTTGCCCACGCCCAGGCACCCGTACCCGAAGACGGGGTGCAGGCTGCGGATCCGGTACGTCCCGCCGTCCGCCTCCTCCAGCGCGTACGTGGGGACGCTGCCGCGGCAGTCCGCCTGGTAGACGTTCCCCGCGCCCTGGCCGTCCCGCTCGGACAGGCACAGGGACGAGACGGCCGCACGGATGCGGTACGTGCCGGGGGCGGGTGCGGCGGCGGGCGGAGTGCTGGAGGCGGCGGTGCGCCTCGGCCGTCCGTGGTCGCCGCCCGACCGGTCCATGGCCAGGTACGTGCCGCCGCCCACCAGGGCCAGCAGCACCAGCAGGACACCCAGGGCCCGGCCGTACCGGGTGATGCTGCGCCGCCCGGGTGGTGGGGCCGGCGCGGACCCTTGCTGCCGCGAGGCGAGCCGCTCCCGCGCCGCCAGCCACTCCTGTACGTGGTCCCCCTGCCCGCACGCGCGGACGAACGCCGCCAGCAGCTCGGCCCGCGGCAGCGCGTCCTGCCGCAGTACATCGGCGAGCGTGCTGCGCGGCAGCACGTCCCCGCCGTCGGCGGCGCGGGCCTCCAACTGCCGGTAGGTCAGCCCCGAGGCGTCCTTCAACTGTCTGAGCAGTGCCATGAACTCGGCGGCATCCCGCGCTTCGTGCGCATCCCGCGGGGCCGGCTCCCCCTGGCTCCCCATGCCCACATGGTTGCGGTGGGCATGCCATAGGGCAACCGTTCTGTCCGGATCCGCTCCGGACAGCCGTCCGACCGGGGTCCTTCCGGGCGGGCCGTCACTACGCTGCGCCGCATGCTGACGTACGAGGATCTGGCGCCGCCCGAACGGGAGCTGTGGAACGCCTTCCCCGAAGGGCGCCCGGTGGACCTGCGGGCCGGGGCGGCCGACGCCGACCGCGCCGACGGGGGAGCGCGGTGGGGGCCGGAGCGTACGGTACGGGCGGCCGTCGTGGCCGCCCTGCTGCTGGGGGCGAACACCGAGCGCTCCGGCGCCGTACCCGCAGTGCGGCTGTCCGGTGCCCGCATCACCGGACAGCTGTACCTGGCCGGCGCGCAGATCGACCACCTCCTCAGCCTCGAGGACTGCTGGCTCGAACGCGAAGTGGACCTCTTCGGGGCGTCGACGGCGATCGTGGCCATGAGGGGCTGCCGGATCCCCGGCCTCATGGCCGGCTCCGCCCGCATCCAGGGCCGCCTCGACCTGCAGCGCTCGTCACTGGACGGCGGGCCGCTCTCGCGCCTGCGAGGCCGGGTGACCTCCCTGCAGCTCAACCACGCCCACGTGCACGGCGAAGTGCTGCTCAACGGCACGCGCATCGACGCGCCCGGAGGACTGGCCGTGGCGGCCGGCGGTCTCGTCGCCGAAGGCGGCGTCTTCTGCAGGGACGGATTCACGGCACACGGCGAGGTCCGCCTGCTGGGCGCCCGGCTCTCCGGCGGCCTCTTCCTGCAGGGCGCACACCTCGCCAACCCGGGCGGCAACGCCCTCACCGCAGACATGGTGACGACCACGACGCTCGACTGCTCCCAGGGCTTCACCGCCCTGGGAGCCGTGAGCCTGCGCGGCGTCCGCGTCTCCGATCTCCTCACCTTCGACGGCGCGGCGCTCGACGCCGTCGGCACCGTCGTCTGCGCCCGGCTGCACGCCGAGGAGCTCGCCTTCACGCCCGCGACCCCGCCCGCGGGGACCGTGGACCTGCGCGGCGCCCACGTGACCACGCTCCGGGACGGCGCACACAGCTGGCCGCAGGACGTACGGCTGGACGGCCTGGTCTACGGCTCCCTCCACGCCGGGTCGGACCGACCGGACGACGTCCGGCGCCGCCTCGCCTGGATCGGGCGCAACCCCGGCTACGTCCCGCAGGTGTACGAGCAACTCGCCCTCTGGTACCGGCAGATAGGGCACGACGACCACGCGCGCCGCGTCCTCGTCGCCAAGCAGCGGCACCGCCGCCGCACCCTGCACCCGGGCGGCAGGGTGTGGAGCCGGATCCTCGACGTCACGGTGGGCTACGGCTACCGGCCGTGGAAGGCCGGCCTGTGGCTCGCCGCGCTCACCCTCCTCGGCGCGGTCGTCTTCGCAACGCACACGCCGGCACCCGTGAAGCCGGGGGAGGGCGGCCCGTTCCACGCCGTCGTGTACACCGTCGACCTGCTCGTCCCCGTCGGCGGTCTGGGCCAGCGCAACGCCTGGTACTGGTCGGACGGCACCTGCCGGTGGCTGGCCAATGCGCTGGTCGCCGCGGGCTGGGTCCTGACCACGGCGGTGGTGTCGGGCGTGACCCGGACCCTCAACCGGAGCTGAGCGACCGCACGCCGGCGATGAAGACGCGCAGGCCGTAGGAGAACCGCTCGCCGGGGTCGGCAACGGCCAGTTTCCTCAGCCCTGTTGCCAGCGGGTCGTCGGTGTCCAGTCCGGCGGCCGCCAGCCGCGCCGTCCAGTTGTCGACGGCCGGCATGCGGGACTGGGCCTGTTCCTCGATGGTGTGGCCGAGGATGAAGTAGAACACCGCGAACGTGATCTCCCAGGCCCGGTCCGGCGGGAATCCGGCCTCGGTGAGCACCTGTGCCGCACGCCGGCTCACGGCCATCGTGTGCGGCCCGGGGGCGAAGGTCCCGGAGACCACGCGGGCGCCGTCGCGGCGGCTCAGCAGCGCCGTGTGCAGCCGTTCGCCCAGGAGCTCCAGCTGTTCGGGCCAGGGAAGGCGGGGCGGCAGCGGCGCGTCGACCCCTTCCAGCAGCTGGTCGGCCATCGCGTCGAGCAGCGCCTCCTTGTTGGGGAAGTGGCGGTAGAGCGCACCGGCCTGGACGTCGAGCGCGACGCCGAGCTTGCGCATGGTCAGGCCGTCGAGCCCCTCGGTGTCGAGGAGGTCGAGGGCCCCGGCTACGACATTCGCCCGGCGCAGCATGCGCACGATCCCTTCTTCGCAGTCTCTTGACAGGGGTTCAGTCTATCCCTAGCGTGAACGTTGTTCACCGTGAACAACGTTCACGCACGTCAGGGGGGCGCAATGAACCAACCGACTGCAAGAGCGGGTACGGGCTCATCCGGCCTCGACCCCGAACTGGAAGCCGCTCTCCCGGCCTTCCCCCGCGCCGACCTGAGCGATCCCGTCGCCGCACGCGACGGCCTCGCCCGGCTGGCCGCCACCGGCCCCGCCCCCGACACCAGCGGCTTGGAGATCGGAGAGTGCACCGTGGCCGCGCAGGTGCCGGTGCGCATCTACCGCCCGCACGGGGCCCGGGGTGCGATCCTCTGGCTGCACGGCGGCGGATTCGTCATGGGCGATCTGGACACCGAGCACCCATGGGCCGTCCGGATCGCCCAGGGCTCCGGCGCCGTGGTGATCTCCGTGGGCTACCGGCGCGCCCCGGAACACCCCTACCCGGCCGCCCTCGACGACACCTGCGCCGCGCTGGCCTGGGCGGCGGGCCACGCCGCCGAACTCGGCATCGACCCGGCGCGGATCGCCGTCGGAGGCCACGGCGCCGGCGCGACGCTCGCGGCCGCCGCCGCACTGCGCGTACGTGACCGGAAGGGACCGCCCATCCGCTTCCAACTGCTCAACCAGCCCGCGCTCGACGACCGCCAGCAGACGTGGTCGGCCCGGAACTTCACCGCGACCCCGTTCATGACACGAGAGAAGGCCGCCGCGTCGTGGCGGCACTACCTGGGACCGCAAGCGGACGCGGCGCCCGTTTCGCCGTACGCCGCCCCGGCACGGGCCACCGACCTGCGCGGCCTGCCGGCCGCCCACATCGCCACCGCGCAGTTCGACCCGAACCGCGACGAGGCCATCGACTACGCGCTGCGGCTGCTGCAGGCAGGCGTCCCCGTCGACCTGCACCAGTGGGCCGGCACCTTCCACGGGTCGCAAGCGGCGGTGTCCGCCGAGGTGTCCCGGCGGCAGATCGACGAGCTCGCCGGAGTACTACGCCGCGCCCTGGCCTGAAGCGGCCGGGGCCCGAAGGAGGAGGAAAACCGACATGTCCATCGCCACGATCGATCTCTTCGAGTCCTTTCTGCACCTTCGCCCCGACGGCCGGGTGCACGCCGAGCAGCCGGCCTTCGACCCCGAGCGGGACGGCTGGCAGGTGATGGCGTTCCACATCGCCACCGACGCCGACCTCCACGCCGATCACTGGGAGATCCATCCCCAGGCGGACGAGGTCGTCTCCTGCCTCACCGGACGGATACGCCTCTGTTTCCGGCCGGTGGAGGGTGAAACGGGGGAGGAAGCGGTCGAGTTGGCCGCCGGAAAGGCGGCCATCGTGCCGCGCGGACGCTGGCACCGCATCGAACTCGTCACGCCCGGCGACATCCTGAGCATCACCCTGCCGCAGGGCAGCCGCCTGGAGGAACGGACCAACACCGGCGCGTAGGGCAGTGCCCCGTAGGGGGCGCGGTGCCGTGCTTCGCCCGGGCCCCGGGGTGGCGCGTTCGACTGCGGGCCGTCGGTGGCCGATCGCGCCCTCGCGGCGGCAGCCGCAGATCGATACCGCCCCGCGCCCCTGACGGGGCGCTGCACCAGCCACGACGCGCCCGCAGACGGGTGCCGTGTCGCGCCCACGCGGCGGCAGCCGCAAGGTCGGCTCCGGCCGGCAGGCCCTACGCCTGGCGGGTCGGCTGGATCATCACCTGGCGCAGGTTCACGTGCCGGGCGCGGCTCGTGACGAAGCCGATGACGTCGGCGATCTCCTCGGACGACAGCTTGCCGACCACCTCCTGCATCCCCCGCAGCTCCTCGGCGAGCGCCGCGTTGTCCATGTGCTCGCCCAGCTCCGTCTCCGTCATGCCCGGCTCGACGTTCGTGATGCGGACGTCGCGCGGGCCCAGCTCGGTGCGGAGCACGGCCGACAGGTGGGTCAGCGCGGCCTTCGTGGCGCTGTACACCGCGTAGTTCGGGTACATCAGGTGCGCGCCGATCGAGGAAACGTTGACCAGGTCGGCGGTACGGCCCTCCGCGGCCGCGGCGACGAGGTCGGCGGTGAAGGCGCGGATGATGCGCAGGGCGCCGGTGACGTTGGTGTCGATCATCCGCGTCCACTCGTCGATGCGGCCGCTGTCGATCGGGTTCGGCAGCATGACGCCGGCGTTGTTGACGACGAGGTCGGCCGGGCCGTACGCCTCGTGGACGGCGGCGACCGCCGTGTCGACGGACGCCTGGTCGGTGACGTCCACGGGGACGACGAGGGCCTGTCCGCCGTCGGCGACGATCTTCGCGGCGAGGTCGTCGAGCCGGTCGCGGCGGCGGGAAAGCAGCGCCACGCGCGCACCGTTGGCGGCCAGCAGGCGGGCGGTGGCCTCGCCCATGCCGCTGGCGGCTCCGGTGACGACGGCGGTGCGTCCGGCGAGGGCGGAGTAGCTGGCGTGGCTGGCGTGACCGGCGTGGCTCATGGGGGCTCCTGGGGGAGTGGAGTGGGGTTGGGGTGGTTCCACTCTGCGGGGCGGGAGCCCGGGCAACCAGGAGGGCGGTTGTCCTGGTGGTGCCACCACCAGGGAGGGGGCGCAGCCCCGTACCGGTTCACCGTTCGGCGATGAGGACGGGCAGTTTGCGCATGTCGTGGAAGACGGTGGTGCCGGGGCCTTCGAGGCGTTCGGCCGGGGTGAGTCCGCCCGCGTAGCCGAAGGCGCGCATGCCGGCGGCCCGGGCGGCCAGGACGCCGGGGTGGCTGTCCTCGACCACCACGCAGGCGGCCGGGTCGACGCCCATCTGCCGGGCGGCGTGCAGGAACAGGTCCGGGGCGGGCTTGCCGCGTCCGACGTCGGTGGCGCTGTAGATGCGCCCGGCGAAGCGGTCGTACAGGCCGGTGCGGCCCAGGGTGTGGCGCATCTTGTCGTGGGAGCCGCTGGAGGCCACGCAGGTCGGCAGGGTGATCGCGTCGAGTGCCTCGGGCAGCCCCTCGACGGGGGTCAGCTCGGCGTCCACCGCCTCGCGGTGCAGCTGCTCGAACCGGTCCGACCAGATGCCCGCGGTCTCCTCGCCGAGCCGGGCGGCGATCTGCTCGCGGATGGCGGCGTGCGAGCGGCCGAGGAACCGGTCGACGACCTCCTCCTCGGTGAGCGGCCATCCCAGTTCCGCGCCGAGGGCGACCTGGACGCGGACGGCAATGCGTTCGCTGTCGACGAGGACGCCGTCGCAGTCGAATATGACGAGTTCAATCGGCTTGATCATCCCGGCAGGATAGGCGGCCCGCCGGTGGACCAATGGGACTAATCAGGGAGTATTGGGCCCTGTCCGGGTTTCCGATCGGCGATATTCGCCGGTATGGCCGGGAACCGACATCATCAGCGCCGCTACGAGAAGGGCACCTGGGAGCTCCGTGAAGGAGCCCGCTCCCGCATCGGCGAACTGCGTGCACGCGTCCAGGTCGCGAAGGGCAGGGCGCTCGACGACGCCGACCCGGGGGTGCGGGCCGCGGCCCCCGCGCTGGCGGACGAGGCGTACGCCGAACTCCAGGCGGCGGAGGACGCCCTCAGCCACGGCACCCACCCCGGGCACCGGCCGAACAAGCACCTGGCCGTCGCGAACGTCCACATCGACGCCGCGTACAGCCTGCTGCTGCGGCTGGCCCCGCTCGCCGACGTCCAGGCCCTCATGCCCGGCCTCGTGGCCGTCGTACGCGAGCAGTTGCCGGTCACCGACGAGCGGCGCAAGCGGGTCGAGGAGATCGCCCGGGAAGTGCGCGACGCCCCCCTCGCCCCGGCCCAGCGGGCGGCACTCGTCGGCGCGGTCGTCACCGCCCAGCAGGCCCTGCAGCGCGAGAAGCTGCGCGCACTGAGCTTCGTCCGCATCGTGCTGATCGTCAGTCTCGGGCTGGCGGTGATGGCGGTCACGGTCGCGGTGCTCGGCGTCTGGGCGCCGGACGTGGTGCCGCTGTGCTTCCGGCCGGAGGGCATCGGCATCGTCTGCCCGACCGGCATGGAACCCCCCTCGAACGCGAAGGACCTCGACGTCGCCTTCGGTCGAGCCGCCTCCACCTGGGACTACCCCGTGGTCGAGATGACCGGGACGGTGGCGGCCTCCGTGGCCGCCGCGGTGTCCCTGCGCCACATCCGCGGAACGTCCGCCCCGTACAACGTGCCGGTGGCGCTGGCCCTGCTCAAACTCCCCATGGGAGCGCTGACCGCCCTGCTGGGCCTGCTCCTGATGCGCGGCGACTTCGTCCCCGGCCTCAGCGCCCTGGACTCCTCCGCCCAGATCATCGCCTGGGCCCTGATCTTCGGCTACGCGCAGCAGGTGTTCACCAAGTTCGTCGACGACCAGGGCCTGGCCGTGATGAACGCCATCGGCTGCCCGCACACGGGTACGCCGGCGGGCGCGGGCCGCGAACCGCAGGAAGCGGTGTAGGCGGGTCGCTGCGCGTCAAGGCGGCGGCGCGCCCCCGCCAGCCCCCGTGCGCTCCCTCCGTGAAGCACGGATGCGCACCGTCCGGGAAGCCTGGCTGACGACAGCGTTCACCCGTCACCGCCAAGGAGGACCGGTATGAACCGAGTGCGCCGCGTCATCATCACCCTTTCCGCCAGCATGCTCCTGACCCTGGGATGCATCGCGACGGCCGCACCCGCCCAGGCGCAGGGAGGCGTCGGTCGGGCCGTCGCGCAGGCCGCCACCAGTTCCAGGGCGGCCGCCGCTGCCATGGCACAGGCCGCGGACGGCATCGCAGCCAGCATGGCAGCGGCCGCCGGCGGCATCCTCTGACACCGTCGTCCGCATGCGGGAACACCCCTTGGCCGGCGCCCAGTTGCAGGGGCGAGCGCTGACTGCCTTCCCGTTCGGGTGATTCGTGGCGCGGGCGGCGGTCGCGTCGGGTGACAATGGCCGCAGCGCGGACACGGCACGGGGAGGCGAGGCGCGTGGAGGGGATTCCGTACTACACGACTCACTCGTGCACGGGGTGCGGTGCCGATGTGCACGGGATCTACGGGCGGTGGGCCTGTGGGGCGTGCGGGGCGTGTTCGCCGTATTCGGAGCCGCCCGAGGGGTGGGCCACGGAGATCACGGCGGAGGAACTGGCCGCGGGCGTCATCGGCTACGACAGGCACCACGGCGCCCCGTGAGGGGGTGCCGTGGGCACTGTCGCGGAGGTGGTGTCACTCCAGGCCGTCGCACACTTGCGGCTGGGCAGGGGCGTAGCCGGCCTTGACGGCCGCACAGAGCAGCTTCGCGAACTCGTTGTCCGCGTGGGCCGGTGTGGCGACGGCCACGCTCGCGATGGACAGCAGGATGCCGGTGACAGCTGCGGCGACGGTACGTCGGATGCGGTTGATGGCGGACCTCCCGGGGGTAACGGCGGCACATGCCGTGGAACACACGGGGAAGGTCTCCTTCCGCGTGGCTGGGGAAACGCCCGTCGCGGGGTGCACGGATGCCTGGAGCGGAGCACGGCAAGTGCCGCGATCCCCTGCGGGTCTTCGTCTTCGTTGCGGGGGCGTTGTCCCTTGGCCCGGGCCTGGGGGTGGTGCGTCGACTGCGAGCCGTCGGTGGTCGTTCGCGCAGTTCCCCGCGCCCCTACGGGGCGCCCCGTAGGGGCGCGGGGAACTGCGCGAACGACCACGACGCACCCGCAGACGGGGCGCCGTGTCGCACCCACGCGGCGGCAGCCGCCGGACGCGTCCTACGCCGTCATCTCCGTCAGCTTCAGGACCGTGTTCCAGTTGCGGCTCGTGGCCAGGGCGCCCGTTCTGGCCACCGCTCGGTTGAGGGTGTCGCCCAGGGGGGAGCGGCCCAGGCCGTCGGGGGTGTACAGGTACAGGGCCCGGTCGCCGAGGGCGAAGTCCTCGGGGAGGAAGTCGGCGCGTTCCACCGCCAACTGCGGTACGGCCTCGGCGAAGTACGTCACGTGCAGCTGCCGGCCCTCCAGTTCCGCCGCCGGGAAGGGGCATGCCGCCGCCACGGCCGCCAGGTACGCGTGGTCGCGGACGATGACGTCCACGGGGAAGCCGAAGCGGGTCGCAAGAGCGTCGCGCAGCTGCGCGGCCAGCACGTCCTCATCCGGCTGCGCGCTGGTGAAGACGGCGTTGCCGCTCTGCAGGTAGGTGCGGACGTCGCCGTGGCCGAGCTGCTCCAGCAGGGAGCGCAGCTCGGCCATCGGGACCTTCTTGTGGCCGCCCACGTTGATGCCGCGCAGGAGGGCCGCGTACGCCTTGGTCGCCATGGGCCCCACCGTACGGCGGGGCACTGACATCAGCGCCGGGCCGTCGCCGGGATGCGGCGCTCGGCGATGGCGCGGCGGGTCGCGTACAGGGTGATCGACGCGGCCGCGACCATCGCCGCGAGGCCGAGGACGACGGTGCCGTCCCAGCCGCCCGCGCCGAAGGCGAGGGCGCCGAGGGTGCCGCCCACGGAGCTGCCGATGTAGTACGCCATCTGGTAGAGCGCCGAGGCCTGGGCGCGGCCGGACTTCGCGGTGCGGGAGACGGCGGAGGAGGCGACGGCGTGGCCGGCGAAGAAGCCCGCCGTGATGAGCACGAGGCCGGCGAGCACCGCGAGGAGGGAGGTGGAGACGGTCAGCAGCAGGCCGGTGGCCGTGGTGCCGACGGCGAGGTAGAGCGCGCCGCGCCGGCCGAGGCGGCCGACGAGCGTGCCGGCGGCGGCCG
The DNA here is from genome assembly GCF_057552455.1 of Streptomyces sp. PKA51. NCBI lineage: Bacteria > Bacillati > Actinomycetota > Actinomycetes > Kitasatosporales > Streptomycetaceae > Streptomyces > Streptomyces sp. PKA51. The sequence continues at coordinate 11,500 of NZ_BAAJPZ010000027.1, read as the reverse complement.
AGGAGAGCGTGCCGACCAGGTAGACGAGGAAGACGGAGCCGACGACGCCCTGGGGGAGGGAGAAGGGCTCCCCGGCCAGGCGGTAGCCGATCACGGTGTAGACCGCGCCGAAGACGGTCATGAACAGCGCGCCGATCGCGTAGAGGCGGCACAGCAGCGGGTCGGAGAGGTGGGTGCGCAGCGTACGGCCGAGGGAGCGCGCGGAGACCGTGGCGGGCGTGAAGTGGCGCGCCTTGGGGATCAGTGCGCGGAAGGCGACGGCGCAGACCACGGCGAGTGCGCCCACGGCGGCCAGGCCCGCGCGCCAGCCCCATGCCTGGGCGACCCAGCCGGCGAGGATGCGGCCGGACATGCCGCCGATGGAGTTGCCGGCCACGAACAGGCCGATGGCGCCGACCAGCGCCTTGGGGCGGACTTCCTCCGCCAGGTATGCCATTGCCGAGGCCGGCACGCCGGCCAGTGCCGCGCCCTGCAGCGCGCGCAGTGCGGTGAGGGTGCCCAGGTCGGGGGCGAGGGGGACCAGGAGGCCGAGGACGGCGGCGACGCACAGCGCGGCCGTCATCGTCGCGCGCCGGCCGTGGCGCTCGGAGAGGGCGCTCAGCGGGATGACGGCGAGGGCGAGGCCCGCGGTCGCGGCGGAGACGGTCCAGCTGGCCTGGTCGGCGGTGACGCCGAGGCCGGTGGAGATCGCCGGGAGCAGGGCCTGCGTGGAGTAGAGGAGGGCGAAGGTCGCGACGCCTGCGGCGAAGAGCGCGATCGTCATCCGGCGGTAGGCAGGGCCGCCGGGCACCAGCCGGGAGTCGGCGGTGTCGGAAGAGGAGGAAGGGGACGGCGAGACAGCGGCACCCGTACGCACAGCGGCGCCGGATGCCCTGATATCGGCAGGAGGCATGCCCCAAACGTATGTACGGCGCATCTGATGCGTCCAATGCACAGACTCGTCATAATCGTTCCCGTGGAGCATGAGCGCAGGTCACGGCCGTCTGTGTCACCGACTGGCAACAGGAGTGTTACCCAAAACTTTGATGTGACGCCAACGGCCGGGCTGGAGGAGGGCTCCTGGGCGGCGACCCTGGCCCCGCGCCTGGCGCAGTTCGCCGCGGTGGCGCGGCACGAGCACGTCACCCGGGCCGCGCACCAACTCGGCATGCCGCAGTCGACGCTGAGCCGGTCGATGGCCCGGCTGGAGGCCGACCTGGGCGTGGCGCTGTTCGCCCGGCACGGGCGCACGGTGTCGCTGACCGCCGCGGGCCGCGCGTTCCTCGCGACCGTCGAGCGGGCGTTGTACGAGGTGGAGCGCGCCGCCGAGACCGTACGGGCGGACGCCGACCCGGCCGCCGGCAAGGTCGCGTTCGGCTTCCTGCACACCATGGGCTCGGAGACCGTACCCGAACTCATCCGCGCCTTCCGCGCCGACCACCCGCGCGTGCGCTTCCAGCTCGTGCAGAACTACGGCGAGGCGATGATCGAGCGGCTGCGGGCCGGCGACCTCGACCTGTGCCTGACCTCGCCCGTGCCGGACGAGCCGGATCTCGTCGCCCGCCGGCTGGACGAGCAGAAACTGCGGCTGGTGGTGCCGGAGGACCATCCGCTGGCAGTCCGCAAGCGCATCCGGCTGGCGGAGGCGGCAACCGAACTGTTCGTCACCCTCGAACCCGGCTACGGTCTGCGGCGCATCACCGACGCGCTGTGCGCGGAGGCCGGGTTCTCGCCGAAGGTGGCGTTCGAGGGCGAGGACCCGGAGACGCTGCGGGGCCTGGTGGCCGCCGGCCTGGGCGTGGCGCTGCTGCCGCCACCCGCGGTGCCGCGGCCCGGGGTGGTCGAGCTGGCGGTGACCGCGCCGCGGGCGGTGCGGGAGATCGGGGTGGCCTGGCTGGACGGGCACCCCGACACGCCGCCGGTCGCGGCGTTCAAACGGTTCCTGCTCTCGCGGCGAGGGCAGCTCCTGCTGCACAGGTGAGCGGCCTCAGTGCCGCAGGGACTCCCCGAAGCCCGATGCCAGCGGCATCCGCAGCCCCAGCGGCGGCGGGGCCGCCAGCGCGTCCGCGAGCGGGCGGGCATAGGGGTGGCCCAGCAGGCAGCCCCGGACGAAGTCCGCGGCCAGCGCCAGGACTTCGGGGCGGTGCTGGCGCAGGGCGTGGCCGTCGGAGTGCACCTCGAAGCGGCACACCTGCCGGTTGATCTTCTTGGCCCGCTCGGCGAGCCGGTACGACAGGTCGGGGTCGGTGCGCTCGTCGTTGGTGCCGTGCACCAGCAGCACGCACCGGCCCGTCAACTGCCGTACGGGGTCGGGGGCGAGGAGGGCGTCGGGCTCCGGCAGCCACGGCGCGACGGCCAGCACGGAGGTGACGGCCGCGTGCCCGCCGGCGCGCAGGGCGGCGCGGGCGCCCATGCCCGTACCGACGAGGCACACCGGTACGTCGCCGTAGCGCCGCACCACCTCGTCCGCGGCCCACTCGGCGTCCCGCACGGGGTGCGCGGCGGAGCCGTTCCAGCCGCGGTGGCGGTAGCGCACGACGTGCACGACCAGGCCCTCGGCCGCGCCGGACCCGCTCAGCAGCCGGGCGAGGGGGCGCTGCGCGCGCAGGGCCAGGAGGGAGGGGCGGCGCTCGCCGGTGGGTCTGCCGTCGGGGAGGAGCAGGGCCACGCCCTGCACCGTGCCGTCGGAGCGGCCGGCCGCGCCCAGGGGCGGGCCGAGGCGGGCGGTGGTGGCGATGGCCGGGGCTACGGCGGTGATCGCCGGGATCTGTGAGGTCTGCGGGTCCCGGGGATCCCGTGGGTCTCGCTGCGGCAACGCTTGCTGGACCATGGCAGACAACCATGGCAGAAGGACGGGTGGTGTCCACCCCGCCGACGGGTCACCGTTCCGTATCGTTCGCCACCATCTACGCGCGTAGGGGCTACAGTGCGCAGATGACGACCGAGACCCCGTTCGCATCGCACTCCGCGTCCCGACCCACCCCCGACCAGATCCGGCGCGCGCCCAAGGTCCTGCTGCACGATCACCTCGACGGTGGCCTGCGCCCGGGCACGGTCATCGAACTGGCCGACGCCGTCGGCTACGACAAGCTCCCCGAGACCGACGCCGACCGGCTCGGCGTCTGGTTCCGCGAGGCGGCCGACTCCGGCTCGCTGGAGCGCTACCTGGAGACCTTCGCGCACACCTGCGCCGTGATGCAGACCCGCGAGGCGCTCTTCCGCGTGGCCGCCGAGTGCGCCGAGGACCTCGCCGAGGACGGCGTCGTCTACGCCGAGGTGCGCTACGCCCCCGAGCAGCACCTGGAGGCCGGCCTGAGCCTCGACGAGGTCGTCGAGGCCGTGAACGAGGGCTTCCGTGAGGGCGAGCGGCGCGCCCGGGCAGGCGGCCACCGCATCCGCGTCGGCGCCCTGCTGACCGCCATGCGGCACGCGGCACGCGCCCTGGAGATCGCGGAACTGGCCAACAAGCACCGCGACTCGGGCGTCGTCGGCTTCGACATCGCGGGCGCCGAGGCCGGCTTCCCTCCCACCCGCCACCTCGACGCCTTCGAGTACCTCAAGCGGGAGAACAACCACTTCACCATCCACGCCGGCGAGGCCTTCGGCCTGCCGTCGATCTGGCAGGCCCTGCAGTGGTGCGGCGCCGACCGGCTCGGCCACGGCGTGCGCATCATCGACGACATCGAGGTCAAGGAGGACGGCTCGGTCGAGCTGGGTCGCCTCGCCGCGTATGTGCGCGACAAGCGCATTCCGCTGGAGATGTGCCCCACCTCCAATCTCCAGACGGCCGCCGCCGCTTCGTACGAAGAGCACCCCATCGGACTGCTGCGGAAACTGCATTTCCGGCTCACCGTGAACACCGATAATCGTCTGATGAGCGGCACCAGCATGAGCCTGGAGTTCGAGCACCTGGTCAAGGCGTTCGGCTACACGCTGGACGACATGCAGTGGTTCACCGTCAACGCGATGAAGTCGGCGTTCATCCCATTCGACGAACGTCTCGCCATGATCAACGAGGTCATCAAGCCCGGCTACGCCGAGCTCAAGTCGGAGTGGCTGTTCCGCACGCCGATCGTCGAGAGCGCCTGACCAGCAATTCCCCGGAATACCCGGCCGGTCGGCCGGGCGGGAAATAACGAAGAGGCGGCCGGGAATTCCTCCCCCGGCCGCCTCTTCGGCCGTGTCGTCGTTTGCGGGGGTGCGGGAAAGGTGGCTAGCTTTCCCGCACCCCCGTCATTCCGACACGAGGACGGATTCCGATGAAGCAGGTATCTCTCAGGGCACTCGGCGTCGCACTCGCCGGTGCCGCCATCGCCGTCGGCGCGGCGGGTACCGCCTCCGCCGGCACGCTCGAGTCCCTCACCACCACGGCCACCGGCGCATACAAGGGCCTCCCCATGGAGACCGCCACCACCCTCCTGCCCGCGGGCGGCCCGGTCGCCTCGGCCACCGACCGCACGGTGAAGTCCGGGCTGCTGGAGCAGGGCGCCCGGGCCGCGGACACGGCCCTGAACCCGCACCTGCACACCGACAAGCTCGCCGGCCCCGCCGAGAAGCTCGCCGGCACCTCCCACCACAAGGCCACGGCCACGGCCAACGCCCCCACCACGGCCCCCGCCGACAACAAGGGCAACGCCGGCCTCCTGGGCGCCCTGCCCACCAAGGGCATCGCCCCCAACGGCCTGTCCCTGCCGGGCCTGGGCACCCCCAACACCCCCGTGCACTGACGGACCGGATCGGGAACGGGCACCTCGACGCGATCCGTCGGAGCGACACCTGCACACGGACGGCTTGGCCGGCGCGTACGGCACGGCAGCGGGCCGCGCACCCTCAAGGGATGCGCGGCCCGCTGTGCTGTCCGGCGGCACGGCGCCGGCGGGTCACCAGTCGGTCGCCTTCGCGGCGGCCCGCGGGCTGCCCTCGGCCGGGATGAGCACCCACAGCGCGATGTAGAGCACGAACTGCGGGCCGGGCAGCAGGCACGACAGCAGGAAGATCAGTCGCATCGTCGTGCGGGAGATGCCGAAGCGCTCGGCCAGGCCGGCGCAGACACCGGCGATCATCCTGTGGTGGCGGGGACGGACCAGCGGGCGGGACATGGCGGGACTCCTCGGGTCGGCGCCGTGTGCTCGGCGCGGTGCGCAGGCGGTGCGGGAACGGTTCGCCGTCTCCGGCCTTCCCGACACTTCAACGCTAAGGCCGCAGCCCCCGCCGTAACGTCCCTCTACGGGGCGATCCCGACCCTGGGGATCGTCGGGGTCAGCCCCCGGTCCGCCTCCTCCCGGCGGGGGGCACGCGCCGGGCGCGCCTCGGCCCTGCGACGGAGCCGCGCCCGTACCGCCGGCACCACCGCCAGGTGCGCCACCGTCACCCCCGTCACGTTCAGCAACAACGCGTCGACGTCCAGGACCTGCCCCATCACCCCGCTGCGCACCACCTGCAGCAGCAGCGAGAGCATCGCGGCCGTGAACACCGTGCGCGCCAGCGACCCCACGACGGACGCCGAGATCCGGCCCCCCACCCACGGCAGCAGCACCCCCAGCGGGGCCAGCGGCAGTACCCCGGCCGCGATCGACCGCGCCGCCTCCCACGGCCCCAGCGCCAGGTCGGCGCGGATCGTGGCCAGCGGCTCCAGGTGCGCCGCACTCACCCACGGGGCGGTCAGCGGACGCAGCGCGAGCCAGCCGAGGACCAGGAGATGAACGGCCAGGAGGACACCGCCCGCCACGCGGTAGCGGTATCGGAGGGCGGGCGTACCGCCGTAGCCATGACGCTGCACGCCCCCCATGACGCCGCACGCGGGGCGCGCGGTTCCGCGTGCGGGTACGGAGAGTCAGCGCCCGTTGCCGACGGGGGGCGTCCGGAGGCGCCCGGGAATCCCGCGCCCCACCCCGAGGGGGCGCCGTCAGGGAAGGGTCGTACCGCTGCCGCGCGCCGACTCCGGGCGCGTGCGCGTCTCGTCCGTGCAGGCGTAGCCGCGCGGCCGCTCCTCGCCCGGGCCGCCCAGCGCCACCGTGCTGCGCCCGTCGGCCGCCGGCGTGCCCGCGTACGTGCACACCAGCTGCGCCAGGGCCACCGCCGGCAGGTCGTCCGGTTCGCTGCTCAGCCGCAGCGTGCCGGCGGGGTCGCCGCGGCGGGCCGCGTTCACGGCCAGCGCCTGGGGCACCTCGGTGGAGAAACCGGCCTCCTCCTCGGCGGGCGTGGGCTGCCGCTTCAGCTCGGCGAGCAGCGTCCGGGCCAGGGCCAGCGGGTCGCCGCCCTCGGGCACGGTCACCTGCCGGGTCACCGGCAGCAGCTGCGAGGTGCACACCAGCTGCACCGTGGTGGTCGCGCTGCTCGACGGCGCGGACGGCTGCGGCTGCGCGTCGTGCGACGGGACGACGCAGGTGGCCCGGGAGGGCGCGCTGCCCGCGTCCACGGGCACGGTCGTGCCGCGGATGCCGCAGCCGGCGAGCATGGCGAGCCCGCCGAGCGCGGCCCCGGCCGCCACCAGGGCCCGGCCGGGTCTGCTCCTGCCGTCACGTGCTGCCGTTCTCACTGTGCGTCCCCTTCCGCGCGGTCGCCGCCGCCCGCCCCGTCACCGGAGCCCGGCTCGATGCCGGAGGCGTCGCGCGGCAGCGTCAGGGTGAAGACGGCGCCGCCGTCGGGGGAGTTGGCGGCGGTGATCTCACCGCCGTGGATGTGGGCGTTCTCCAGCGCGATGGACAGGCCCAGGCCGCTGCCCTCGGAACGCGGCCGGGAGGCGCTGGCCTTGTAGAAACGGTCGAAGACGTGCGGCAGGACGTCCTCGGGGATGCCGGGGCCGTGGTCGCGCACGGCGATGACGACCTGCCGGTCGTCGGCGCGCACCGACACCCGCACCGGCGAGCCGCCGTGCTTGAGGGCGTTGCCGATGAGGTTGGCGAGGATCACGTCCAGGCGGCGCGGGTCGAGCCGGGCCATGGTGCCGCGCTCGGCGTCCAGCTCCACCGCGTCCAGCCAGGCGCGGGCGTCGATGCACGCGGTGATCTGGTCGGCGACGTCCACGTCGTCCAGCACCAGGCGGGCCGTGCCCGCGTCGAAGCGGGTGACCTCCATCAGGTTCTCCACGAGGTCGTTCAGGCGGCGGGTCTCGCTGACCACGAGCTGCACGGCGGGGGCGATCATCGGGTCGAGCGAGTCGGCCTCGTCCTCCAGCACCTCCGTCACCGCGGTGATGGCCGTCAGCGGGGTGCGCAGCTCGTGCGACATGTCGGCGACGAAGCGCCGGCTCGCGGCCTCCCGGGAGCTGAGGTCCTCCACGCGCTTCTGCAGCGACTCGGCCGTCCTGTTGAACGTCCGCGACAGGTCGGCCAGCTCGTCGGTGCCCGACACCCGCAGCCGGGTGTCCAGCTTGCCCTCGCCGAGCCGGCGGGCGGCGTCCCCCAGCCGCTGCACGGGCCGCAGCACGGTGGAGGCCGCGGCCTGCGCCAGCAGGGCCGAGCCGATCAGGGCCAGGCCCGTGGCGATGCCCAGCGACCAGGCCAGCGAGTTGAGGTCGGCCCGCTCGTTCTCCAGCGACTTCAGCAGGTAGCCGGTCGGCCCGCCGCCGATGACCTTGGCGCCGCCGACGAGGTACGGCTTGCCGTTCAGCGTGATCCGCTGCCAGTACAGGTGGTACGGGTACGGGTTGGACTCGGTGACCTTCCGCTCCCGGTTGACCGCCGTCACCAGCGTCTTCGGCACCGTCGCCAGCGTGAACAGGTCGCGGTCGGACGGCGCCGCGCACCTCCCGCCGCCCTTGACCTTGCCGATCAGCAGCACCTCGTACTTCTGCGAGGTCGCCGCCATCCGGTCGGCGGCCTCCTGCAGCTCCGGGCACGTCGGCGACAGCGGCAGGGAACCGGTGTTGTCCTGCAGCGACTTGCGAAAGTCCTCCAGGGCCGCGTCCTGGGTGCGCGTGAGCACGGCGTCGCGGTTGAGCCAGTACGCGATCCCCGACGCCGACACCGCGGCGGCGAGCGCCACCAGCGCGAAGACGAGCATCAGGCGCAGCCGCAGGCTGATCCACCGCAAGCTCGGCCTCGGCATCCTCCTGGCCGCCGCCCAGCCCCCCACCCGACCGGGCTCCTTTGTCACTGTGTGCTCTCAGTCCTCGTGTTCGTTCGACGTCGTGCGTACGGCGCGGATGCGCCGGATCACTGCTGCGGGGCGTCCAGCCGGTAGCCCACGCCGCGGACCGTACGGATCAGCGTGGGCGAGGACGGCACGTCCTCCACCTTCGCGCGCAGCCGCTGCACACACGCGTCCACCAGCCGGGAGTCGCCCAGGTAGTCGTGCTCCCACACCAGGCGCAGCAACTGCTGGCGCGACAGCGCCTGCCCCGGCCGGCGGCTGAGCTCCAGCAGCAGCCGCAGCTCCGTCGGGGTCAGCTGCAGATCCTGGCCGTTCTTCGTCACCGTCATCGCCGACCGGTCGATGACCAGCGAACCGAACGCCGCCGAATCGCTGGACTCCCGCTCCCCCCGGCGCAGCACCGCCCGGATCCGGGCGTCCAGCACCCGGCCCTGCACGGGCTTGACGACATAGTCGTCCGCACCGGACTCCAGACCCACCACCACGTCGATGTCGTCGCTGCGCGCGGTCAGCAGGATGATCGGCAACTGGTCGGTCCGGCGGATGCGCCGGCACACCTCGAAGCCGTCGATGCCGGGCAGCATCACATCCAGCACGACGAGGTCGGGCCGCTGCTCGCGCAGCATCTTCAGACCGTCCTCGCCCGACGCCGCGGTCACCACGCGGTGACCCTGGCGGGACAGGGAGAACTCCAGAGCCGTACGGATGGCGTCGTCGTCCTCGATCAGCAACAGGAAAGGCACAGTGGTCATTCTGGCCCAAGAGTGGCCGGTAGTTCGACCGAGGACACCGCGGCGGCCACCGGGGACCTGCGCAACGCCGCGCGCCGAGGCTGTTGCAGGGCTGTGACAGTCGGCGGACAGCGCCATGAAACTGGCCCGGCAGGCTGATGTCCACCGGGCACCACCGACGTCCGGTCACAGCCGGACCGAGTTGGCTCCACCGACGGGGGGCGCGAGATGAACACACTGCACAGCACCGCGACCAGCGCAGTTCGCACGCGCCTGCACGACGCCGGACGGAGCACCGAGATGTCCGGTGCCGTGGGCGGGCGGGGGTGCGCTCGCGGCACCGGACGCATCCGTCCGCCGTACATGGTCGCGGTCGACGCGATCACGTACGGCGAGGCCGCGCCGGGCGCGGGGGGCGCCCCTGCGGCCGCGACGACGGAGCGCACCGGCGTGTCGCGCCAGAGCGGCGAGTCCGCCGAGGCCGCCTTCACCGCCTACGTCCAGGAACGCCGCGCCGCGCTGTACGCCACCGCGTACCACCTGACCGGCGACCGGCACGAGGCCGAGGACCTGCTGCAGAGCGCGCTGTTCTCCACCTACCGCGCCTGGGACCGCATCTCCGACAAGGCGGCCATCGGCGGCTACCTGCGCCGCACGATGACCAACCTGCACATCAGCGCCTGGCGCCGCCGCAAGCTCAACGAGTACCCGACCGAGGAACTGCCCGAGACGGCCGGCGAGAGCGACGCCATGCGCGGCACCGAACTCCGCGCCGTCCTGTGGCAGGCCCTGGCCCGGCTGCCCGAACTCCAGCGCACGATGCTCGTCCTGCGCTACTACGAGGGCCGCACGGACCCGGAGATCGCGGAGATCCTCGACATCAGCGTCGGCACGGTCAAGAGCAGCATCTGGCGCTCGCTGCGTCGCCTGCGCGACGACGAGGCCATCGGCAAGGGCCGGGGGGTACGCGAGTCCTTCGGGGAACTCGTGGCCTGAGCCGAGGGGGGAAACACGGGGGGAACGGGGGAACACGGGGGAGACGGAAGCGGGCCGGCAGCCGGGGGGATTGCCGGACCCGCTTCCGTTGTTTTCGCACGCACGCGCCCGTAGGGGCGCGGGGAACTGCGCGAGCAACCACGACGCGTCCGCAGACGCAATGCCGTGTTGCGCCCGGCACCCGGGATGGCGCCTCGACTGCGGGCCGTCGGTGGCTGATCGCGCAGTTCCCCGCGCCCCTACGGGGCGCTACGCCGCCGACGGCTGGGCGCGGACGTCCTCGCGGCGGCCGGCCGCCGCGGCGGCGATGCGGCCCATCGCCGTGTCCCGGCCGCAGGCGAAGGCGCCCAGCGCCGTCTGGCGGGCCACGATGCCGCGTTCGGCGCGCATCAGGCGCAGGCCGCGCCGGATGAGCACCGGCACCGGCTTGCGGGCCTCGGTCAGGTCGCGCATCAGGCGGCGGCGGAACGTCGTCGACGGCCGTCCCCGCAGGCACAGCGCGTCGGCGAGGTGGCCCAGCTCGCGGCAGCGCTCGATGATGTCGGCGGCGAAGATGCCCTCGGCTATGAACACCGGTGTCCGGCCGATGTCCAGGACGCCCTCGGCCACGCGCGAGCTCGTCGAGATGTCGTACACCGGCACCGTCGTACGCGCGGTGCGGCACAGGGCGTCGATGGCTGCGACGGCGGCGTCCGCGTCCCACGACAGCGGCGAGTCCCAGTCCGTGCCGCTGCCGTCGGCGAGCAGGGGCAGGGTGGGGTCGTGCCCCTCCTTGTAGAAGTCGTCGAGGTTGAGCACGGGCAGCCCGGTGCGGGCGGCGAGGGACGACTTGCCGGAGCCCGAGGGCCCGGTGAGCAGGATGACGCGCGCGGAGGACAGGAGGGAGGTCACGGGATACCAGTGTGAGGCATTCCGCCGCATGGGGGATCCCCCCGGGTCGGGCGTGCGCAGGCAGTAACGCATCCACTACGTTGCGTTGTCGATCCGATCCTTCTCACGGCAGGTGACCATGGCCTCCCACGCACGTCACGCACGCACCGCTGTTCCCCCACCCCCGCGCCGCCGCGCGCTGATGCGCGTCGGGCTGACCGTCTCCGCGGGCGCGGCGCTCGCGGCGGGCGGCGCGGCGCAGGCGAGCGCCCAGACCCAGCCGCCCACCGCGACCCTGGGCCGCACGGACGTCGGGGCGGCCTTCGTGGGCACCGGCATCGCGCTGCAGAAGTCGGTGGAGGGGCTGTCACCGGTGCTCAAGACCTTCAAGTACCACCCGCTCGCCGCCACGCCCGTGGACCCGCTCAACAACGGCGCCCGTACCAAGGTCGCCGACTTCAAGCCGGTCGGCACCGACATGGTGACCTCTCCCGTCACCAAGCGCGGTCAGCTCGGCGACCTGCCCGTGGTCGGCCAGGTCCTGGGCGCCCTGCCCGGCGCGAACGCCCCCCTCGCGCCGGTCGGCGCGGACGGTACGGGCCAGGTCGGCCCGCTCGGCCACAACAGCGTGGGCCCCCTGAGCACCGGTGACGCGCCCCTGGGGCAGGGCGAGGGCCAGGCCCTCTTCGGCCCGCCCGGCAAGGGCCTCATCGGCTGAGGCGGACACGGCGGGCACGGCGGGCAGAGCGGATACAGGACGCAGGGACGACAACGGCGGTGGGGGGGGGCGGGGGAGCCCCCCCCCCCCCCCGACGAGGGGCGGCCGTGGG